>JASHXK010000147.1 GCA_030043575.1 Terriglobales bacterium | reverse complement strand
GGGAGGAACGGTGCGACCGGGCGCACGCTTCTGATGCGGCGTCGGCCGAGTCTGGTGAGGTCGGAGAATCTGCCTGCCGAGCCCCGTCAGCGGCGCAGCCGGGAAAAGCGTGCGCGCCTGAAGGACGCTGCTCTGGCCTTGTTCTACGCCCGTGGTTACGAACGCACTTCCATCGCGGAGATCGCTCAACACGCCAGACTCGCGACCGGCACTTTCTACCAGCACTACCGGTCCAAACAGCAGTTGCTCCTGGTGCTGATGGAAGACCTGCTGACGGCGATGGGCCAGCTGAATCTTCAGCCCGCTGCCGGCGGCGAGCCGCGCGAGCTCTTGCGCGGATTGCTGGCGCGTGGCTTCACCACCGACCGGCGCTACCTGGGTGCGTACCGGGCCTGGCGGGAAGCCATGCTCTCCGATCCGCGCCTGGCGCAGCAATGGCGCGACATCCGGGAGTGGACGACGCAGCGCATCGCAGCTCTCCTCACCCGGCTGCAGCAATGGCCGGGTGCGCGGAAGGATATTGCCATCACTCCACTCGCCGAGGTGATCGATACGCTCTGCTGGAGCCTGCTGGACAAGCCGTCGCTTGGCTCATCCGAGCAAGCGAAGCGTAGAATCGACGCCGCAACCCACCTGATCTATCACGCTCTGTTCCTCGATATCTCCCAGGGCGGTGCAGCACGATAAGTTGCCAGAGCGATCCCACTCGCTTCACTGCTGCGGTGGTGGTGCGGGCGGCTGCACTGGCACCGGTCGCTGCGGCGGCTGCTGACGCATCAGCTTGGGCGGCGGCGGTGTCGGAATGAGAGTCGTGTGCAGAAACTTCCCGCTGCTGTCGAAGTCCCAGCCAAAGCGTGCCAGTCCTACATGCCGGCAGGCATGACATCCATTAATGAGCGGATAGGCGATGACAAATTCGATGCCGCCGCCAGACAAAGGCTGGACCCTTGGCCAGGGCTGATTACCGCTGCGATCGCCCGGCCAAAGATCCGTCTGGGGAAACTTGCTTTTTATGGTCAGAAAGAACGAATTCTGCTCCAGCGCTTGGCGGTCGAGTTTCTGTAGATCGTCAACATCGAGAATCCTTGGATCGCCGTTCACCAGCAGCAGAGCGTAATTGTCGTTGGCGCGCAACGGGTACAGAACCTGCGCGGCGTCGACAGGACCATACTTCTTGAAAGCGGTCATGATCCCCACCATTCCGTCGGCTTGCTTATATAGCAGTCGGGTGAAGCTCACTGCGTCGGCAGGAGCGCCTGCCGAGGACATTTGACCGATGAAGCATTCCGCGAAATTGGCGGGGTTGGCAGATTTGTCGCAGGCAGTATGGGCCGTGGTGAGAAAGTCCTGCGGCGGCTGCCATACGGCAGATGCTGTAATGCTGCCGCCAGCCGGCGTAGCCGTTACATGCTGAGAAGCCGATGTCCCACTTTGTGGGACGGCGGACGCTAACCGCCAACCTGCAAGCAGCGTTATGAACAAGAGTGCCGATCGTCTCACGATTCGCTGTTCCTCCATCAATCCTGGTATCGAAAGTGTAGTGCAACAGTATCCCTGTTCCCTTGATGGCAGGTCAAACTGCAGTCGCCGGCGGAGTCAGGCAGAACCGCATGTGCAGACACGTATCGCACCCGAACCGGGGGTGCGCCAACCATGATCCGCCAGATGAGCGCGGACGTGACGCACATCACAGATTACTTGGCGGCCTGTTCTGGACAATAGAGGGTTGATGACCTTAGGACAGCAATCTCGCAAGGTAGCGGCACTGATATCGGTAGTGGTGTTGCTGCTTTGGGCTGAGGGTGGCGTGGCAGCCATGCCGGTTTCTGGGCACGGGCCGCAGTGTCCTAGCTATATGCCGGGCATGCCGTCGACGGCCCACGTGATGTCAGCCGGCTGCTGTCCCCGACACGTCAGTTCCAAGCCTGGATGCCCAGCTCATCCCGGATCGATGGTCGTGCCCGCTTACCGCACCGATTGCTGTGCTATTAGCAGTAAGCCTTCGCAGCCAGTAGCGTTCGTCGTCCCATCTCGCACTGCGATGCAGCTCGGGACACAAGTCCCGGCCAGCCCGGACTTCGCTGCATGCCCGACAAATCGAGCAAGACGGCCCGACCACTCTCCTCCCTTCATTCCATCCATCTTCGACAAAAAGGCTGACCTCAGAATCTAGACCGCTCTGCCCTGCTGAGCGCCACCACAAGACGCCGCGGAAATAGGCGTCCCGGTTTTGACCGTGGACCGTGTGAGTTCACACCAACCAGAATTCTGAGGAAAATATGAAATCGAAAGCTCTCATCATACTAAGCACGATCGCCATGGCTCTGGCTCTGATGGCACAGAGTGCAAACCAATCTTCTCCCACGCCCGGCGGCGACAATGCCCAGGCCTGCTCCGGCTGCAACCATGATCAGGCGGACGGCAGAATGGCATGCTGCGGCAAGGGAGCTACCTGCTGTGGCAAAGGCAACGCCTGCTGCAAGGGCGGTGGTGGCTGCTGCCAGGGCAAGGATGACAAAGCTTGCCCCATGATGTCGAAGGATCAGGCCGGCAATGCGACCTGCTGCGCCGGCGGCAAATGCTCCATGACGTCGAAGAATAGCAAGGCTTGCTGCGGCAGCAATATGTGTGAACGTCCTCCAGCCGCATCGTAAATCACTCAATCGCCAGCCGCTAAACCGGCTGCGGGCAGTAAGGGCCCGGCTAACGCCGGGCCCTCGCCCGGTTGGGGCCCGCCCGTTTCTCCGCCGTTTCCCAGCTGCCCGGCAATCCGATGTTCACAACTTTTCTGCTGGCGTTTATCGCGAAAAGGTGTAGAATCCTCCCCACTAAATGAGATCGTGGGGTGACGGTCTTCTGTGTCCTCGCCTCCGATCAGCCCTTTGCCACCACCTCCGGGCGTGTTTCAACCCACATGGGCAACTCCGCCCGGCACTCACGAGATCGTAGTCTGTGACCTGCGATCGTGCGGAGGCTGTTATGCGGTGTGGACGTTGGCTCGCCCCCGTCTTTGCTTCCCTTCTGACCTTTCCCGCGCAAGCTCAGCTTCACATTGGCGGGTCAGGCGGAATGAACTCAAATGGGAATCTCCACGTACGCGTCATCCTGGATAATGGCCGCAGCGCCGGCCCTTACCTGCAGGTTCGCCTGCTTGGGGGTGGGACAGCGACGATGGGCACCACCTATACCAACGATGTGGGTGAGGCTACGTTCGCCGGCATTCCTGTGGGAAGTTACTACCTCGAAGTTAGTGGAGAGGGGATTCAGACCACGTCAACGGACACGTTCATGGTCGATGAGCGCAAGGTTTCCCAAGCCCAGTGGGTCACGGTCCATCGCGTGGAGGACTCCGGGCCAAAGCCTGTCTCGGCTCACGCCACGTTAGTCTCTGCGACGGATATGAACGTTCCCGGTAAGGCTCGCAAAGAACTCGACAAGGCCAACGAAGAGATGGCCATGCAGAACTGGAAGAAGTCGCTGCAGCATCTCAATCAGGCGATTGAGCTGGCGCCACAATGGGCCACGGCGTACAACAATCTCGGCGTGCTCTACGCCAAAATGAACGACATCCCCCGCGAGGAAGAAGCGCTGAAGAAGGCAGTCAGCCTGGACGACCACTTCGCCCCAGCTTTGATCAACTATGGCAAGCTCTGTATAGCCCAGAAGAACTTTCCCCAGGCAGAGGACTTGTTACAGAAGGCTGTGACCGTGGAACCGAACAATCCCGAGAGCCTGATGTTATTTGCCGACGCGGCCTACATGGATCGCCATTTTGACGCTGCCATATCCGCCGCGGATCGGGCCCACACTGCGGGCGCGGATCACCCTTCCTTTGTGCACTACATTGCGGCTCGTGCCTATCAGCAGGAAAACAAAGAAGGGGAAGCGCTCGTCGAGTTCAAGACATTCTTGCTGGAAGAACCCAAAGGGCCGCGTGCCGATCATGTGCGCGGGGATATCGCGAAGATTCAGAGTACTTCTCAAGTCAGCGCCCAGTAGGTCAGATCGCTTGCGGCGCTCAGCCTTCCTTCATCTTGAGGCGGCTCTTGTTCTCTTCCATAAACTCACGAATCGGATTAGCCTGATCGAGGAGGCGAATCCACTGCTCGTAGTAGAGAGTTACCGGAAAGCGTCCCAATCCGTATACGCTGACGCCGCCCTTTTCGCTTACTTTGAAGTCCAGAACGCCTTTTTTGCGTCCCTGCGCCTGTTTTTCCAACTCTGCAACTTTGGCCTTTAGTTCCTCGTAGCTCGGTTCCGACATTCTCGCTCACCTCGATTAAGCCTAACGCTAATGATGGCGTGCCCAGAAGCACCGCAGTAGCAATCTTACCGGAAGTGGGGCGGGAAGAATGTGAGCTAACGCACAAATTGGGCCGGACGTCTACACCGGGGTTATTACTGTTTGCCACTGCCTGTGGCGAAGTGGTCGCTTTGATCGGAAATCTGCGCCGCCGCATCGCGCGCCGGCGGCTGATTCGGGGGATGCAGTGTGTCGAGGAAAGATACCAAAGCTGCCACTTCCGCGGGATTCAGGTTCTTGCCGTAGGCCGGCATGTTGCCTCCGCCCTGCACCACCTGACGCACCAGCTGCGCATTCGTCTTGCGCACCGCCACGCTGTCCAGACTCGGTCCGCGCATTCCGCCAGAACCGCCGATCGAGTGGCAATTGCGGCATTGCTTCTCCTGGAAGATGGCCGCGCCCTGCCGTTCCAGCGGTGTTCGACCATTCAAATACTGCACGGGCACGGGATCGCCGCTCCAGGCATCCATGATGGGGCTCCATGGTGTATAGCCCGCCAGATGCGTCAGGGTGCCAAGCGAAACCGCCGCGAGTAGGATGATAACCACCGCAATCGGCCGCCGCTTCCAACTCTTCTCGCCTTCGCCGGCAAAGAACGGCAGCAGGATCAGCCAAGCCAAAATCACGACCGGGCCAATCAACAGTGCCGGTGTTTCCATCTGCGGCGGCAAGAATGCCAGCAGAGCGTACAACCACTGGAAGAAGAAATCCGGCTTGGGAACCGTTTGCACGATCGTCGGATCGGGTATCCCGCTGGGGCCATAGGGGCCGTACACCGCAGCGCAGACGAGCACGCAGCCGATGACGACCGAGGTGAAGATCATGTCCTTCCACACCGCTACCGGCACGAAGGGCACGCCGTCCTTGCGCGTCATCTCTTCGTACTCTTGCACGTAAGTGGAGCGGCGAATCAGCCGGCCCGGCATCGGCCATTCGTTGATGCCCAGCTTCAGCACCATCAGCAGATGCACGGAAACGAAGGCGATCAACAACCCTGGGATTACGAAGACGTGAAATGCGAAGAAACGCGAGAGCGTATCCCCGGCGATGATGGGGCCACCGAGCAGCAAGTGAACTACCCATTTCCCAATCAACGGAACACGACCGCAGATGGAAGCGCCAATGCCCAGGCCCCAATAAGCGTCCTGATCGAAGCGCATCACCTGGCCGGTGAATGCCATGCCCAGCGTCATCAGCAGCAGGAAGACGCCAACGATCCACGTCAATTCACGGGGATATTTGTAGGCTCCGAACAGCGCCACCTGCACCATGTGAATCAGCACGATGGCGACCATAAAGTTCGATCCCCACCCGTGAACCGCGCGCAGGTACCATCCCAGCGTCACACCGTGATTGAGATATTGCAGGCTGTCCCAGGCCTGCCCAGCGGACGGCACGTAGATCAGGGCCAGCATGATGCCGGTAAAAATCTGCACTATGAAGACGGTGAGAGCGGCGCTGCCGAAAACATAGAACCAGCTGGCCGATTTGCTCGGCACCCGGTGGCCCATCGTCTCCTCCAGCACGGGGGCGATCTTCAGCCGCTGCTCGAACCAGCCGCCGATCTTGGCTAACCTTGACATTCCTGGCTCCGCTTATTCAGGCTTGCGCTGGGACTGGCCAGCGTCGGCAGTTCTCCGCCTTGGATCATCAGACGACCGCCTTCGATTTTGTAGGGATACTGGAAGAGTCCGCGAGGTGGAGGCCCGGAAGCGCGCGATCCGTCGCGGTAATACACCCCACCGTGGCAGGGACACATGAAGAGTCCGGATTGCGGGAACCAGCGCACCGGGCATCCCAGATGCGCGCAATTCACCGCGAAGACCTGAAAGGTTTCGCCCTGCAGGCGGCGTACCCAGCAGGGAATATTGTCGGTGTCGCCATCCCAGGCATTGGAGATTGGATTCTTGTACTTCGCCAGCCGGGTCTGGCCTTCGGGAAACTCGTCGAGTTCACCCAAGTCGATCCATTGGCGATATTGCCCACCTTCGGCTCGAAGCAGCGGCGCCAGCAAATAGCCGATCACCGGTGTAGCCAGAATCAGGGCGGCCAGGCTGTTCAGCACCACACCAAGCCAGACGAAGAATTGCCGCCGGGAAACGTCCTCGCTCATTGGCGCCCTCCGCGTGTCGTATTAGCCGGTGTGGAAGCAGCCTTTGTCACCGGAGCAGCCGTTGGAGCGGCCGTTGCCGCATCCGCGGGCCGCTGGGCTGACAGCCAGGCGACAACATCGGTGATGTCCTGGTCCGTCATGGGGTGGCCGGGCACATTGTTTCGGAAGTCGGGAGCGCTAAAGTCCGGTCGCCCGATGATTACGATCGTGCGCAGCCCCTGGTCGGTGATCAAACTCAGATAGTTCCGGTTCACGATGGAACCGACCTGTGCTGTTCCTTTACCCTCCGGACCATGGCAAGACGCACAAAATGTCGTGAACACCGCCATTCCATGCTGCGCATTTCCGAGCGTCTTCGCAGCGTAGGGAGGTGCTGTCCCACCTTGTAGGACCTGCCCTTGTCCCCAACGCTGCCGTATGCCCTGCACAATGGCATCCACCTGTTTGCTGGTCAGCATGCCGCCTTCGCTCTGCGCGAACGCCGACATCGCCGTTCCCGGCCTGCCTTTCGAGATCGTATTCCGCAGCGTGTCATCATCCACAATCGACAGGTAAAGGGGATCGCCAATCGGAGGCGCGGGTCCGAGCTTGCCTTCGGCGCCATGACATCCCGAGCAATTCTCCTGGTACAGCACGACTGGATCCAGGATGTCGGTGGGACGCTTCACAATGCTGGCGCTGGTCGGCTTGCCGGGCAGGCTGTCATCACAGCCTGCCAGTACCAGCAACCCAACTAGCATTGAAGCGCAGAGCACGAGGCGAGTCGTCATCACTTTTTGTCCCCGTGTTCGCGCTCTTCGATCAGGCCGGGAGCTTCAATGCCTGCCCGCAAAGCGAGAGGCATGTTCTCGGCCGTCCACACCCGATGATGTCGTTCGACCACAAGACCCGCCACAATTCCGAAGGCTGCCTGGGAAACGGCAAACCACCACCAGTTAATGCGGTCATCCAGAATCGGGTTCACGTACCCGATGATGTGGTACAGCAAGCCTGTCCACAGCAGCGGACCGATAATTCCTCCCAGAACGATGGGGCGTCGCGGAAGCAGCGGTAACATCGCCCCATATAGCAGTCCCACGAGCAGGCACATCGTGAGGTGCATAGCCGTGGCAAACAGAAGCCATCCAATATTGAAATGGCGCATGTCCTCGATTGTGGGAGTGGCTGATGGCGCATACAGACTTCCCGCAAGCAGGTTTATGGGATACCACACACTGTGGTAGGCGAACACGCCATAGATAACCGCGAAGATCGCCATGGCCACGCCACCGGCCAGACCACCCTTCACACCCGCGGTTACCGGATAGATCTTGAGCGGCAGCCACGCTCGCTGCACCTCTTTTGCGGCGGGCAAACGCATGACTTCGCGCTTCGGATGCACTGTCATAGGCACTGGAGCTGGGGCCTCCACCGGAAGCGCCTCGTGTTGCTCATGCGGCAGCACCTGCCGGAACCAACCAATGGCGCCGCTGATGCTGAGAATCGCGCCCAGAATGCTGACGGACACATCGGTCAGAAGCCCGGTGAACACCAAAGCTGTCCCCATCGCCATCGCGAACGGCCACGCCGTGGGCGCGGGCATCAGCACGCTTGGCTTCTGGGAACCACCCTTTACTTGGCTCTCTGCGCTCATGTTAGTTCAAGATCTATCGCGTAATGAAATACACCACCGACAGCACAACCACCCAGATCGCATCAACAAAATGCCAGTACATCCCGAACACGCTAATCCGTTCTGCATGCTCCTGCTTTACGGCGCCAAACAGGGTGAATAGCAGGATAGTCGTCAACCCAATCGCACCCACCGTAACGTGGAACGCATGCAGCCCCACCAGCGAATAGTAGGTCGTTCCAAACAGGTTCGTGCTGATCGTTAATCCTTCGTGGTAGATCAGCCGGTACCATTCCGCCCCGGTCTTGAACAGGAAGATCACACCCAACGCAAGGGTGAGGAACCAGAACAAGCCAAACCGTTTGACATTTCCGCGATGCAACGCTTTTTCGGCCAGCATGATCGTGCCACTGCTGGCGAACAGGCAGATCGACGCGAAGTAAGGGATATCCAGCACCTGGGCCGGAGTTGGGCCGCTGATGCTCTTGCCGGCATAGTACAAGTACGCCACAACAAAGATCAGGAAGATCGATGACTCCGCGGTGATCAGGCACCACATCCCGACCTTGCCCTTGAGATTCGCGGACAACGGCACATCGGCTTGCGGCACGGCCATGGTTGATGCTGCCAAGATCGTTCTCCTCAACCCTTTCTTTGTCATCCCGAACCGACTTTAGTCGGTGAGGGATCTGCGGTTCAGCTTTGCAATGCTGCACTAACGGCTATTCGTACTTCCAATCCGGATCCTCCGGATGTTTCAAATCCCACAAGGGACGCCGGCTTCTCACCACCGGAAGCTCCGCAAAGTTGTAATCCGGCGGCGGCGACGAGGTCGACCACTCCAACGTCCACGCATCCCACGGATCGCTGCCGGCAATCTTCCCTCTGAAATACGACTTGGTGGCGTTGAACACCCAGATCAGCACGGCCAGCGCTTGAAAGATCACGCCAATCGAGACGATCGTGTTCCAGGTCTGCCATCCGCGGCTGGCCTCGTAGGTATAAATGCGGCGCGGCATTCCCAGCAGCCCAGGAATATGCATGAAGTCGAAGGTCATATGAAAGCCGATCAGGAACAGCCAGAAATGCCACTTGCCCAGCGTCTCGCTCATCATCCGCCCGGTCACCTTCGGGTACCAGTAGTAAGCCGCGGAAAACACGCCAAAGACAATGACACCCAGAATCACATAGTGAAAATGCGCGATTACAAAATAAGAGTTCCCGAGTTGCCAATCGAACGGTGCCGCGGCCAGCATGATGCCCGTCAGTCCGGCAATCAGCATCTGCGCCACAGCTGCGACGGAGAACAGCATCGCTGTCGTGAAAGTGATTTTTCCGCCCCACATGGTTCCGACCCAGTTAAAGATCTTGATCCCCGTGGGTACAGCGATTGCCGACGTGGAGGCAACGAAAAAAGCGTTGGCATAGGACGTCATCCCCACGGTGAACATGTGGTGCGCCCACACGCTGAGGCTGATAAAGCCGATGGCGACCGTGGCTGCAACCATGATGTTGTAGCCGAAGATCGGTTTGCGGGAGAAGACCGGAATCACCTCGGACAGAATTCCGAAAGCCGGCAGCACAAGGATGTATACCTCAGGATGACCGAAGATCCAGAAGAAGTGCATCCATATGACTGCTGAGCCACCGGCCTGCGTGTCGAAGAAATGCCCGCCCAGGAAGCGGTCGATCAGGAGCATCAACTGAGCAGCGGTCAGCGGTCCGATGGCCACCAGTATCAGGAACGCCATGACCGAGTTCAGCCAAACCAGCATGGGCATGCGGTTCAACTTCATTCCTGGGCCGCGCATACACAAAACCGTGGTCATGATGTTGAGACCAGTCGCGATGCTGCCAAACCCGCTGATCAAGAGACCGATAGTCCAATAGTCCGTGCTATGTCCTACCGAAAAGGCAGGCGACGTCAATGGCGCATAGGCGAACCAGCCCACGTCGGGAGCGCTGCCGGCGCCATAGAGTCCAAAGCCGCCGACAAAGCTGAAGTACAAAATGATGCCGCCGAATGCGGTCATCCAGAAGCCCCAGGCATTCAGGCGAGGGAATGCCATGTCGCGTGCCCCGATCATCAGCGGAGTCAGGTAGTTGGCAATACCGAAGACGATAGGCATGGCAGCAAAGAAGATCATGGTGGTGCCATGCATGGTGAACAGCTGGTTGAACACCTCCGGCGAGACCAGGTTGTTGTTCGCCACGGCCAGCTGCGCGCGCATGATCGACGCCTCGATGCCGCCGATAACCAGCGCCAGAATGCCGTAGCTGAAGTACATTATCCCCAGCCGCTTGTGGTCGACGGTAACGATCCAGTCGTGCAAGACCTGCACAAACGGCCGCGAGCCCTCGCGTTCCTGCGGGATTACCAGCGGCGGGACTATCGGTTGTGCTTCGGCCATCAGTTTCTCCGTGCGGTTAGTGCAAGCTCATCAAGTACGCGACGAGCGCATTCACATCCTGTTCATCCAGTTGCATGGCGGGCATCAAACAGCCCGGCTTGATGGCATCCGGATCCTTTATCCACAGCGTCAGATTGTCCTGGGTGTTCGGCGCTGCCCCCGACGCGATCGTGGTGCGGCTCATCAGGTGCGTCAAATCGGGTCCGAACCTGCCGTGCGAGATGGTACCCGTAATCGTATGGCAGTTCATACAGGCGTTGGCCTCGAACACCTTGCGTCCAGCCGCCACCTGGTCGGACGTTGTCGCCGGCTCTTTCTGCTGTTGTACCCACTTCTGGAAGTCTTCCGGTGTGTCGACAAACACGTTCAGCAGCATCTTGGCGTGCTGCATTCCGCAGTATTGGGCGCACTGTCCGACATAATGGCCTGGTACTTTGGGGTCGATCCACATCTCATTCCGGCGATTTGGTATAAGGTCGATCTTGCCTGCCAATTGCGGTACCCAGAAGCTGTGGTCGGTGTCCGCCGACAGCAGGATGATGTGGGTCGGCGTGGGATGGCTCCCATCGCTCACCGGAACATGCAGCTCATTCGCGGTGGTAAAGCTGTAGGCGGGATACTGGAACTCCCACCAGAACTGATGGCCGGTAGCCGTGACCTCAATCGTGTTGGGAGGAAACTCAGCGTCTTCGACCGCGTGAATCACGCGCGCCGCCGCCAGGAACAGCACCACTACGATGAGAATCGGGATGACCGTCCACGCCAGTTCCACCTGGTTGCTGCCATAAATCTGTGGCGGCTCGCGATCATCGTCGGTCGCTTTCCTGCGGTACTTGACGATGGAGTAGACGATCAAGCTGAAGACCACGAGAAAAATCCCCAGGCAGACCGCCATCACGAAAAGCGAAAGATGATAGATGTCGTGGGCAGGGGTGGAATCGGGACTAAAGATCGAAGGGGTCGACGAGGGGCCAAGAGCGAACCCTGTCGCGCCCCATCCCATAACCGTCACGAAAAACAGCCCCAGCAACGCTCGCTTAGCAAGGTTCCTCAGCGTCGAATTGTGCCATTCGCAATTCCTGGATCGCATGTGCACGAGACCGGGAACTATGGATCGACAGCTAAACCTGTGGCTTGCGCTTCGTCAGCGCGCTAATGGAGCAAGCGCCTCATCTGGATGCAAGGACTGCCCTGCACAGCAGGCGGTGACCTGGCGCAAAAGCGGATTCTTGCATCGGAGTCCCACCTTACGTTTGGTCGTTAGCGTCAGAATGCGACAGCGAGAATGTTTGGGTTTATACCTGCAAACCAGGACTTTTGCAATAGCATCATTGGGCACTGATCGCGCTCCCTGTGGGAAGCGATCAAAATCTTTGAAACAGAACGCAGACAAATGACGGCTATGGAAAACCGGTGACCCTGGAACCAAGCAGTACCAGCCCATTGTGCTACATCAAGGGCGACTGCGAAACACGTTTTTGTCTGCAAAGGGCAAAATCTTTTTTCGCGTTTTGGCTGCGACGCATTACTGTTTTGTTCATCTGACTGTCTAAGGTTTTATGCGCATTCCCGATCCAGTGCAGAGGACGTTCTTAAGCTGCCGGGCCCTCATTTGGCTGGCCAGCTGGATCGTACCTCGGGAGCAGCGGACAGGATGGCGGGAGGCGTGCACAAGAAAGGTATGGCATTGGTGCCAGTTTCTCGCTGAATCCCGGCAGCTGAATCGCGACAAGAAGCTCGAGCTGGCCCGGTTTTGCTGGAGCGCGTTTGCCGCGGCTTTCTGGCAGCGCTACGACCGCGAACAGTTTCTCCAACGTCAGGACCGCCTGCGGCACTCTCCAGGGTTTTGCCTGAGTGCAATCGCATTGACGCTGGTTCTTTTGACACTGATCAGCGGAGTCGTACCTGTTGTCGGTTCCTTCCTCTCGTCCGCCATACCGAATCCTGACCGCGTCTGCGTGATCAGCCTGAATGGAAAATTCCGCCGCGTGCGCTCGGAGACCTTGCTGGATCTGGCCTCGGCGTGGAGAAGCAGCAAGTTGATTGAGGTTGTGGCTCCATATTCCTGGGGACCGGGCAGCCTGACGGTGTCGCGCCACACCGTGCCAATCCTGTCAGCGCGAGTAGCTCCAGGATTCTTCCAGGTTCTCGGCTTGCGTGCAGCACACGGGCGAACGCTTCGCGAAGGGGACGACCAGACTTGCAATAGTTGTGTGGTCCTAAGCGATCAGATCTGGCGACTGCAATTCCACTCTGATCCCGCAATCGTTGGTCAGACGGTGACGCTCGACGGCGCCGCACGGATGGTCATTGGCATCCTGCCCCGCAACTTCCATCTTCTCTCGCCGGAAATTGCCGTCTGGACGTTGCTCGACTCGCGCTCACCTCCGTTCAGCAACTTCGTCGAGCGCATTGGAGCCGTTGCACGGATGAAGCTGGGAACCGCGCAACCAAGAGTGGAAGCCGATCTCGCCGACCTGACCGAGAACGCGGGCTACGTTTTCCCCGCATCCATGCTGACGGTCACCTCAGGAGCGGCGGAGATGCGTCGCTATGTCGTGTCGTTTGCGCTCTTCATTTTGCTGGCGGTGGGATGCGCCGCATTGATCGTATATGCCCGCTCAGGTTCGGCTATCGGACGTCCGCCCTCGAGCCTGCGCGACCGTTTTCGCTGGTGGTTGTTCTTCGTTGCCAAATCTATTCTGCTGCTGCTTGTTACAGGGCTGCTCGCGTGGACTACGGTGCGCTGGCTGTCGATCTATCTGGTTGGGACGATACATCCCATGACGAACGGCATCGCCGTTTGGCTTTTCCTGGTGCTCTCGGTGGCGCCGCTTTCGTGGGCCATCTACGATCAGCAGAGGCGCTGCCGCGTCTGCCTGCAGCGGCTGGGAACTCCTATCCAGATCGGCGCGCCCGGTTACGTTTTGCTGGACTGGTCAGGAACGGAGATGGTTTGCCCGGCGGGGCATGGCGTTCTCTATCTTCCGGACTCGCAGGCGAACTGGCTGGAACGTGATCGCTGGGATAACCTTGACGACTCCTGGGCCGGCCTGTTCCACGAAAAGTAAATCGAGGTTCTAAGCGAAAGGACTCACCCGCCGCGCCCGTCCGTGTTCCGCAACCAAATTTGCAATCAGTCCAGTCCAACCGGTCTGATGATTCGCTCCCAAGCCGCGCCCGTTGTCGCCATGAAAATACTCGTAAAACTGCAGGCAGTCTCTGAAGTTTGGATCGGATTGCAGCTTAGCGTTGTCGCCAGCGGATGCGCGGCGGCCATTCTCGTCGCGCATACACAGCTTCATCAGCCGTCGCGCCAGTTCCTCCGCTACCTCCCACAATGTAAGATACTTCCCCGATCCGGTGGGACATTCCACCTTGAAGTCGTCGCCATAATAGTCATAGAAGCGGCGTAGACTTTCGACGATGACGTAATTCACCGGCATCCAGATCGGCCCTCGCCAGTTCGAGTTGCCGCCGTAGACCCGCGAAGTGGAGTCCGCCGGATCATAATTCACCTCGTAGCGCTTCCCGTGGATGTCAAGTATGTAGGGATGTTCGAGATGATAGCGAGAAAGCGCGCGAATGCCATAGGGGGAGAGAAATTCGTTCTCATCCAGCATTCGCTGCAGGATCTTCTTCATGCGAAAAGCACGGGCCAGCGACAGCAGCCGGCGGCTCTTCGACCCCGGATCGCGCCATCGCGAAACCAAGGCTGCCAGATCGGGCCGCTTGTCCAGAAACCATTCCAGACGCTGCTTGAAATGCGGCACGGTGTCCATTAGGTCCTGCTCGATGACCTCGACGGCAAACAGCGGAATCAGCCCTGTCATGGACCGGATGCGCATGGGGACATTCTTCCCATTAGGGAGACTCAGCACCGAGTAATAAAAGTTGTCTTCCTCGTCCCACAGACCAATACCTTGTCCCGCAATGTCAGACATGGCGCGCGCAATGTAGAGGAAGTGCTCAAAAAACTTGCTGGCAAGGTCCTCGTAGATGTAGTCCTCACGGGCGAGCTCCAGCGCAATGCGCATCAGATTGAGCGAGTACATTGCCATCCACGCGGTGCCATCCGACTGATTGATCGTGCCGCCGGTTGGCAATGGCTCGGAACGGTCAAAAACAGCGATGTTATCGAGGCCCAGAAATCCGCCCTGGAAGATGTTCCTGCCTTGTTCGTCCTCGCGGTTGACCCACCAGGCGAAGTTGATCACGAGCTTATGTAACATCCGCTCCAGAAACTGGCGGTCGCCTTTGCCGGTGCGTAGTTGCTCCAAGCGATAAATGTGCCATGCCGCAATGGCGTGTACGGGCGGATTAACATCGCCGTAATTCCATTCGTACGCTGGATACTGCCCGTTGGGATGCATGTACCACTCGCGCCCGAGCAGCACGAGTTGCCTCTTGGCGAATTCCGGATCGGCCAGCGAGAGCGCGACGCAGTGAAAGCCCAGGTCCCACGCAGCAAACCACGGATATTCCCACTTGTCCGGCATCGACAGCACCTCGTCGCCGTTAAGGTGCTGCCAATCATGGTTGCGCCCATTCAGGCGCTGAGCCGGTGGCGGTGGCTGTCCCGGATCGCCTTGCAGCCAATCGAAAATGTTGTAGTGATAGCACTGCCGATTCCACAGCATTCCGGCGAGGGCTTGTCGCTGCACGCGCCTGGCGTCTTCGTCGTC
Organism: Terriglobales bacterium; assembly: GCA_030043575.1. Lineage (GTDB taxonomy): Bacteria > Acidobacteriota > Terriglobia > Terriglobales > Acidobacteriaceae > Bog-257. The sequence goes on along the minus strand of JASHXK010000147.1, from coordinate 1,690 downwards.
GATACCAGCATGAATCTCAGAGTAGAATTCGTCGGCTTCTCGGAGGCGATCGGTGAAGACCTGGTCGAAAGCGGCGAAGGCATCGTCCTTTGCACCTGCCGTGCGCAGTCGGAGCCGTATCACCCCGCTTGCTCGTGCCGCGATGTTCAGGCGATAAGACGCGGCAGCCTTCGAGCCCTTGTGGTTGGAATTGACGACGCTCTTGTTGCCTTGGATCACATAGTCGTGAAATGCGTCTTTGAAGTAGCCCTGTTCGTCTCCAGTGTTAAAGACAGTGCGAACGTTGGTCTCGTTCTCGGTGAAGATGAATTCCTCAGGCTGATCAAAATCAATCTGATAGTCCCCCAATGTGGGATGTGATATCTGAACGCGACCCGACGCCGACTCCCACAATGTAGGCCTATGCGGATCGCGACCCCAGCTCCAGGTATTTCGAAACCACATATGCGGCAAGACGACCAGTGTCGCCGCGTCAGGGCCACGATTCTGTACTGTGATCCGCATGAGAACGTCGTCGACATCGGCCTTGGCATACTCGACGGAGACATCGAAGTAGCGGTCTTCGGCAAAGATACCGGTGTCGATTAACTCGAACTCAGGGTCGTTGAGCCCTCGCTTATGGTTCTCATCGATGAGTTGCTGGTAGGGGAACGCGGCCTGCGGGTACTTGTAGAGCATCCGCGCGTAAGAACACGTCGGGGTCGCGTCGAGGTAGTAATACAGCTCTTTTACGTCTTCGCCATGATTGCCTTGTCCATTCGTCAGACCGAAGAGGCGTTCTTTCAGGATCGGATCCTTCCCGTTCCAAAGGGCGACCGCCAGGCAGAAAATTTGCTTCTCGTCGCTGAATCCGGCTATACCGTCCTCGCCCCAGCGATAAGCGCGACTGCGCGCGTGTTCGTGCGGGAAATAGTCCCAGGCCGACCCGTCCGCACTATAGTCTTCGCGAACAGTTCCCCACTGCCGCTCGCTCAGATAAGTGCCCCAGCGGCGCCACGGTTTGACGTTGCGCGCCGCTTCGTCAAGGCGCGATCGTTCCGCATTTGTCGATGGTTGAGAGGCTGGCGGTGCTTTAGGTGGCATCGTTCGTCAGAGAGGGTGCGGCGTCCTTTGGATTCGGCAATAACTGCGCTGAAGAAGAATAGCGCTGCAAGGTCCAACATTGAAAGCAGGTTCTTACCTGGGCGTGATCTCGCGCACTCCATTTGCGCCCGCGACGATGACAAGATTAGTCAGCCCAAGAAACAGTCCATGCTCCACGATTCCCGCGCGGACTTCCAGTTGAAGCGCGAGTTTCGCGGCATCGGCAATCGGGCCAAAGTCACAATCTGCAATCAGGTTTCCCTGATCCGTGCGGTATTGCTGGCCGCCGGCTGTCTGTCGAATGACGCACTGCGCCCCCAGCGACTCGAGAAATCGCACCTGCGAGCGCCAGCCAAATGGCAGGACTTCAATCGGCAGCACGTGCTTCGTACCGAGTCGCGGTGATAACTTGCCCTCATCTACCACAATGATTTCGCGAGCCGTGGCTTGCGCGACCAGCTTTTCGCGCAGCAACGCGCCGCCGCCGCCCTTCACTAGGTTGAGCTGCGGGTCCACTTCGTCGGCGCCATCGATGGTCACGTCGAGCTTCCGGGGCAGGTCCTCCGTCAACATCGGGATGTTGAGCTCAACGGCTGCATCCCATGAT
>JASHXK010000146.1 GCA_030043575.1 Terriglobales bacterium | reverse complement strand
AGGCGTCGTCTTCGAGATCACGCCGTAGTCGTTCGACAGCGGGCAGGAACTTGCCGAGCGCCCACCACGCGTTCGCTTGCGTTCTTGGCGTTTGCCTTGCAACTCCGCGTGCCCTGATTCTCTCCAGCCTTATGCCAGAAAAGTGTGTGAAACTCTTCTGCGCAAGATGAGCCTTAAGGAGTATCAATATGGCCCGCCAGCAGCTCGCAGCTTCGATTTTCAACACCAACCTGCGACCGACGACAGTCGCGCCGCTCTTCTTGCCCGTTCTGATAGCGCTGCTAGTGATGTGTCCGATCGGTCACGCACAGACTTTTAACGTCCTGCATAATTTCACCCTCGGAAGCGATGGCGGCGTGCCTGTGGCTGGCCTGAACATAGACGCAGCGGGAAACCTGTACGGAACAGCGAGCCAGGGCGGAGCTTACGGATATGGCACTGTGTTCAAGCTGGCACACCGCAATTCCAGCTGGATTTTCACCACTCTGTACAGCTTCGCGGGCGGGGTAGACGGTGCGATGCCGATTGCGCCGGTTGTCATTGGACCGAATAACAGCCTTTACGGTACGACCGAGTTGGGAGGCTTGCAGGATTGCGACGGCGCCAGGTACGCATGTGGCACGGTCTTTAATTTGAGACCAGCGACCCATGCGACGGGTAGTGTCATGGGCGGTTGGAGCAAAGCTTCCGTGTATGCGTTTACCGGACGCCCGGATGGAGCCGAGCCCTTTTCCGGCGTAAGCTTCGACTCGTCGGGAAACATGTACGGCACGACCTATGCCGGCGGAACGGGCGGCGACGGCACGGTCTACCGGGAAACGCCTTCCGGCAACGGATGGGTGGAAAGCGTGATTTACAGCTTCGCCAGTGGAACCGGTTCCAACGCATGTCTTCCCTACGCTGGGGTGGTTATCGACTCGGCAGGCAACCTGTATGGAACCGCGTCTGCTTGCGGGACCAACGGTTACGGATCGGTTTACATGTTATCGCCCTCGGGCGGAGGCTGGATCGAAACCCCACTCCACGAATTTAGCGGCGGTGCCGATGGAGGGTCGCCTTATGGCGGTCTGCTGCTGGATGCGTCAGGAAACTTGTACGGGACAACGTCTGGTGGCGGCGCGGGTGGTGGCGGTACGGTTTTCGAACTGACGCCGACCGGTGGAGGTTGGGTCTTTCAGACAATCTACAGTTTTACCGGCGGGGCTGAAGGCGGGTCTTGGGCCGGCGTTACCATGGATCAGGCTGGCAATCTATATGGGACCACTCTCTACGGTGGGGGTTACGGATACGGCAACATTTTCGAATTGACGCCAACCGAGAGTGGCTGGACCTATACATCACTTTACGATTTTGATCCTCCTTACGGTGGGGGATATCCGTATAGTCCTGTGATCGTTGATGCCAGCGGCAATCTCTACGGCACAACCTCCGAGTACGGGATTCACGGGTGGGGCACGGTTTGGGAGATCACGCCGTAGGGGAGATTCCTCGGCAGCAAGCGCTCGGCTGATAAGTGGTGACAAATCCGCTTATCACAAGTAATCGCTGGCAGCGGTGTACCGTTTCGATGTAACTTGTGCAATCGCCTGTTCACAACAGTTTTCTTGAAACGACGCCAACGACTAACAGGACAATCTGTCCTGGTGAAACGCTTTAGCTCAGTGTTGGAACGAGTCCCTCAAGATCGCTGGATTGCACTCGGATGGTTTGCGAGCTTGCATTTTTCATGAACTTTCTTCATGATTTCGGGGCGTCACGCAGGAGCGAATGAATGACTACTTTCCGCAGAGACATCCACATTGGAATATTAACCATGGTTGCAGTTGTCTGTTTTGCAGGTGCAGCCCTTAGCCCAGCATCAGCACAAACCCGCTACGAGACCGTTTACAACGGGCACAGGATTATCGTTCCGGAATCCAGCATCCCCGTGGCGGGCCGGCCGCACACGAATTACTTCTTCGTCGACTCAGACAAATTCACCCCTCAACCCCCTCCGGGTAATGAAACTCCCGGGTCAGTCGCCTGCGTATACAAGTTGGTGTCCGGACCCAGCGGCTGCCCGATTGCCACCAGCACAACCGTGCCCACCGGTGGGATCGGCGCCATTGCCGTGGTGGACGCCGGTTACTACCCGACCGCGCAGTCCGACTTGGACGCTTTCGACTCCTACTTCGGTATTCAGGCTACGACCGTGAACCAGGTCTGGCCGGGCTCGACACAGCCGCCGACTTATGGGGATTGGGAGGTCGAGGAAGCACTAGATATCGAGTGGGCCCACGCCATGGCGCCGGCGGCCAAGCTGTTCCTGGTGGTATCGACCCTGTGTACAAGCCCGTCGTGCACTACTAATCCGACTTGGCAGGCGGTGCTGCTTGCCGGACAGCTGGTGGCTCAGAACGGCGGCGGCGTGGTCAGCATGAGCTTTGCCGATGCCGAGATTCCTCAGGAACTTTTAACGGATAGCTACTTCACGACCCCGGGAGTTGTCTACTTTGCAGCCGCCGGCGATGGCGGACTGGGGGAGAGTGCCTATCCGGCAGCGTCACCGAACGTGGTGGCGGTGGGAGGAACGTATTTTAACCGCAACAGTGACGGAGACTTCACCTACGAGTCGTACTACACCGGCGGCGGCGGGGGAGACATCAGCCCCTACGAGCCGCGTCCCAGCTATCAGAATGAC
>JASHXK010000145.1 GCA_030043575.1 Terriglobales bacterium | reverse complement strand
CTCGCGCTCTTGTTGCGTGGTGACACTTGCCAATGCAACCTCCTGCCTACCAGGAAGACCGGGCTGAATGTCGTTGAGGGTCGGCTGGAGAAAGAGGGCATACGTCAATGCTGCGGCCGTTGGTTGCGCCGACGACGAATGCCTGATGATGGCTCTAACTGGGCGTGCGCTCAGTGACCTGTGTCACAGGGTTATGTTGGCTCAGATCTACCAGCCTCGCGGACCCGCAACAAGCTATTTCGAATTGCCGGCGATCGTCACCAGCGGCAGTTCTACGAAGCTCTCGTCGCCTGGCGCATGATAGATCCGTTGCGTCGCCTTTTTATAGTCATCGGGCTTGGCGAAGAAGATGTTCTCGACGAACGTCTGCGGATTGCGATCGTAGAGCGGAAACCAGCTCGACTGAATCTGCACCATGATCCTGTGTCCGGGCAGGAAGACATGATTCGCATCGGGCAGAGGGAACCTGTACAGCAGCGGCGTGTCGGGCACGATCGGCTTTGGGTCGGAGAAGCTTTCGCGATAGCGGTCGCGGAAGATGTTCGCCGAGATCATCAGCTCGTAGCCGCCCATCTTGGGGTCGGGCCCAACTTCGTCGGGATAGACATCGATCAGCTTTACCACCCAATCCGAATCCGTTCCACTGGTCGACGCGACGAGGTTCACCACCGGCTCACCGGAGATCTTCACCGGTGTGCTGAGCTTCTCCGAGACAAACGACAACACATCCGGACGCGCCGCGGGTCCGCGTTGATCGGTCACCAGCCAAGTCGACCACGTAGAGCCCTCGCCGTATCCGAACGGCTGCACTGGCCGCGGCAGATAGGGAACCGGATTCGCCGGATCGGAAACATACTCGTCGTACGCCGTCGCGCCCGCCGCTGGCGCGGTGAAACTCAGCTTGCGTCCCGGCTCCAGATAGAGCGGCGTGGAATTGATGGTGCATCTGCCAGGACAACCCGACGGCCACGACGGAAGCTGCAGCCATTTGTTCGTGCCCGTCTCGTAAGCCGTCACTGAAGCGATGGTCGCCTTTGGTGCACCGTCCTTCAGATACTGCGCCAGAAAAGGCGCCAGCACTTGCTCGCGAAAATCCTTCGCCGTATCCGTCGGAAACTTCAGAGCGCCGAGGCTGGCGCCGTCGCCGATCTCCTGCGCATGATGCCACGGCCCGAGCACCATATAAACCATGCCGTTGTTGGTATCCTTCGGCTTGATTGCGCGATACACCGCCGGCGCACCATAGATGTCCTCCTGGTCCCACAGGCTATGCACCAGCAGCACGGGCACCTGCAGCGGCTCCTTCGCCAGCAGCTTGTCCACGGCCTGCTCCTGCCAGAACGCGTCGTACGTCGGATGCGCGACAACCTTGTTCCAGAAGCCGACCTGTGCCAGTCCGTGCATCTTGCCCATTGCGCCGACCGATCCCGCAGCCATCCAGGCGGTGTAGTCATCGGCGTAATCGGTCCACCACTGCGGGCCTTGCCCTCGCGCCGCCTCCTGCAGCTGGAAGTACAGCACCATCTGCTCGCGGAAGGCGCCATAATGAAACCAGTCGTCGCCCATCCAGCCATCTACCATGGGATTCATCGGAACAACTACCTTCAGCGCAGGATGGGGATGGAACATCGCCATCAGCGTCGTCCAGCCGTCGTAGGAGATTCCCAGCACACCGACCCTGCCGTTACTCTCCGGCACGTTCTTCACCAGCCAGTCGATCGTGTCGTAGATGTCGGTCGAGTCGTCGACTGGCGTGGGATTCAATGGCCCGCGCAGCGGACGATTCATCAGGTAATCGCCCTCGGAGCCCCACTTGCCGCGCACATCGACTACGACGCGAATGTAGCCCCCCTCGACGATCACGTCCGCCGGATTGTCGTAGCCCTGGAGAATACGCGCGAGGTCAGGGCTGGCTGCGTGGCTCACCTGTGACTCCGCGTTGTAGGGCGTGGACGTCAGCAGGATCGGTGCATTCTTCGCGCCTTTGGGAATCACGATTACCGCGTGCAGCTTCGCGCCGTCGCGCATCGAAATCATCACGTCACGCTTCTCGTAGTTGAATGTGGTCGTGACCTGGGTGAATTTCTCGGGTATCTCCGTGGGCAAATCGGGATATTGCGAAGTCGCAGCCGGCGCGGCTGGTGAAGTCTGCGCCAAAGCTGACATGGAAAGCGAAATATATAGGAAGATCAAAGAAAGACAAACGATAGACAAGGCGCGCAGTGCATCGCGTTTGAAGACCATCTAGCCACCCCTTCCGCAGCCGCATAGGATATGTGTTTACTTGTCCAATACGCAAATCGCATGCGATCAAGGTGTTGGTGCTGGATGCCCCCGCTCATGCGCGGTTTTCGCATGGGTGGGAAGCCGCGACTCCTGCGCCCATACAATCATCTGTTCTAGTGAGGACACTCTATGCCGGCCACCTCGCACACGCGGATCGAAAAAGACTCGCTCGGCCACAAAGAAGTTCCCGCTCACGCGTATTACGGCGTTCAGACCGCCCGCGCCGTCGAGAACTATCCCATCAGCGGCCTGCGGGCCCATCCCACGCTGATCTGCGCCGTCGCCATGATTAAGGAAGCTGCCGCACTCGCCAATCGCGAACTCGGCCTGCTCGACGCCAGGGCGGCCAACGCCATCATCGCAGCTGCGAAGGAAGTGCAGGAAGGCAAGCTGCACGAGCACTTCGTGGTCGATGTCTTTCAGGCGGGTGCCGGCGTCAGCTTTCACATGAACAGCAACGAGGTCATCGCCAATCGCGCGGCCGAGCTCCTGGGCGGTGAGCGCGGCAAGTACGAGCACGTCCATCCCAACGATCACGTCAACTACGGCCAGTCGACCAACGACGTCTTCCCCACGGCTATGCGTCTGGCAACGCTGTTGGAGCTGGAGAAGCTGTACAGCGCGCTCGACGAGATCATTGCCGCACTTGACGCCAAGGGCAAAGAATTCCATCCCATCCTGAAATCCGGCCGCACTCACATGCAGGACGCGGTTCCCATGCGGCTCGGTCAGGAATTCGCTGCATACTCCGGCGCAATCAGGCGTGCGAAGAAAGCAATCCAGGAGCAGTCAGAGCTGCTGCGCGAGATCGGACTTGGCGGATCGGCGGTCGGCACGGGTATCAACACGCATCCCGACTACCGTCACAAGGCCATTGCCGAACTCGCACGCATCTCCGGCCAAAAGCTCCACGCCGTCGACGACATGCGTTACGCCATGCAATCGAACCTCGCGATGTCCAGCGTGAGCTCCGCGCTGCGCAATCTTGCACTAGAGATCATTCGCATTTCCAACGATCTGCGCCTGCTCTCGTCCGGCCCAAACACCGGCTTCGCCGAAATCAACTTACCAGCCTTGCAGCCCGGATCGTCGATCATGCCCGGCAAGATCAATCCCGTGATGCCGGAACTCGCGGCGATGGTCTCGTTCCAGGTGGTCGGCTACGACACCGCGGTCGCCCTCGCAGTTCAAGCAGGCCAGCTCGAACTTAACGTGATGATGCCGACCATGGCGTATAGCGTGCTCGCGTCGATCACGATCATGACCAACATGCTGCACCAGCTCACGGAGTTCTGCATCAAAGGCATCACCGTAAACCAGCAGCGCACCGATTACTACGTGCAAAGCACGGTGTCGCTGGCGACGGCGCTGAATCCTTACATTGGCTATGCGAAAGCCGCGGAAATTGCGAAGGAATCCGTAAAAACCGGTAAGTCGATCATTGACATCGCCCGCGAGCGCGGCGATCTCACCGAAGAGCAGATCAGGGAAATCCTCGATCCCGCGCGCATGACCGAGCCGGTGTCGCCGCTGGAGGCTACCAAGCAACGCGAGAAGATCAAACGCAACGGATGACCGACAGGCCCGCCCGTGGCTGAGAGCCAATAGCCGATGGCTGATGGCTACCTTTTGTAAATGATTCTTCCTGCCCGCATGGTGCAATCCACTTTGGCGAAGTTCCCCACATCGCTCGCCGGATCGCCCGCGAGCACAACCAGATCGGCGTCATTGCCTTTCGCCAACTGGCCCGTGTGCTCGGCTTTGAAGAATGTCGCAGGATTCGTGGTCAGCGATACCAGAATGTCGCGCCAGGTCATTCCGCTCTTGGCCATCAGCACGTACTCTTCTGTCGTGTCGTAATGCTGGGTGTATCCGACGTCGGTCCCAAAGAGAATTGTCCCACCCTGGTCGAAATAGGTCTTCAACTCCTCCACTCCCGACTGCACGAACTGCCGCTCG
>JASHXK010000144.1 GCA_030043575.1 Terriglobales bacterium | reverse complement strand
GGGACAACGTGAACGATGCGCTCTCGGCGTTCGATCAGGACGACTTCGTCAAGGTCAAGGGTGTCATCCATAAGTACAACGGACGCTGGCAGCTCACCGTGCACAAGATGCGCAGGCTGGGCGAGTCGGAGATCGATTACGCCGACTATTTGCCCAAGACGTCGAAGGACGTCGAGCAGCTCTGGCAGACAATTTGTAACTATATCGACAGCTTCGAGAACCACTGGCTGAAGTCGCTGCTGAAAGAATTCTGCGCGGATGAGGCGCTGGTCACGGCCTACAAAAACGCGCCGGCAGCCAAGACGTTGCACCACGCATTTGTCGGCGGACTGCTGGATCATGTGGTGTCGCTGTTTAACGTCTGCGATCTGGCGGTGCGCAACTATCCGCAGGTCAATCGCGATCTGCTGCTGACGGGCGCTTTCCTGCATGACATTGGAAAACTGCATGAGCTGACCTATCAGCGCTCCATCGCCTACACGACCAAAGGGCAGCTGCTGGGGCACATGATCATCGAGCTGGAGATGCTGCACGACAAGATCCAACTGGTACCTGGATTTCCGGACGAGCTGAAGGTTCTGCTGGAGCATCTGATCATCAGCCATCACGGCGAATACGAGTTTGGCTCGCCGAAGCTGCCGATGTTTCCCGAAGCGCTCATGCTGCACTACCTCGACGATCTCGATTCCAAGATGGAAAGCATGCGGGCGCAGTTCGAGCGCGAAGCCGAGTTGGAGACGCCGTGGACCAGCTACAATCCTTCGCTGGCGCGGCCGTTGCTGAACACCAAGAAGTTTCTGGAGCGGGGATTAGCCGGCTCGCGCCTGGTGGAGGTGCCCAAGACGGCGGTTGCAGCCGCAGCCGTGAATTCCGCGGTGCAAAACGGTCCGGCGCGAGAGCCTTCCACAGACGAGAGTGGAAATCATGACGATCGCAGTGCCGATCCGGCGGCCACAGCCGCGGGCGACGGTCACGCCGACGGCCAAGCAGAAGAAAAGCCAGCCGCGTCAACTTTCGAAGCCCTGCAGCGCAAGTTCGAATCGCACAAGCCCACGCCGGTCGGGGAAAAGCCGCACTAGGAGGCTTTCTGTTCGGGGAACGGCCGCAGAATCATTCTGCCGCGATGGGGCCGACGAGGGCAGCGTAACTTGTGAGAACGCCTGTTATCGGCAGTTGACTAGAACCCGATAGTTGCTGCGCGCTGTTTTGGAGATATGGATGGCGGTGAGTAGCGCCGTGGATGGAGCGACCACAGAAGCGTCAAGCTGGAAACTTGGACTGGCCCTGTGGATTGCTGGCATGGTGGGTGTCGTGCCCACGATTCTGTTCCTGCTTCCCGCTCAGCTGTTGCAACATATCCATCGCCCATTACGGTTGCCCATTGGCGTGGTATTGCTGCTCGGGCTCGTGCAGGGCGCTGGTATCCTGGCGCTCTTTGTATGGGCTGGTGTAGCTCTGGCGCCTAAGGTCGGGTTGCGTGCGCCGGGTTTTGCGGCCCTTGTCAGTGGGCAGTCTGTTGCGCCGGTGCTTCGTCGGCAACTTTGGCCGGGCGTTCTCGGAGGATTGGCTGTCGCCGTTATTCCATGGTATTTCACGTCACACGGTCTGATCGTAGAACTGCATTCGCCGGGATCGGTGATTACGGCGGTGCTCTACGGCGGTATCACGGAAGAGATCATGCTGCGCTGGGGCGTGATGACAGTCTTGTTTTGGTTAGGTTGGCGATGGCTGCAGAACTCGCGCGGACAGGTCTCCGTAGGCACCGCTTGGGCCGCCATTGTGATAAGCGCCGTAATTTTCGGGGCAGGTCATCTGCCGGGTACGCATCTTCTGCTTGGACATCTGACCAGTCTTGCGGTCGTCAGTGTGATTACGGGTGGTGCGCTGTTTGGGACTGTTGCCGGTTGGCTTTACTGGCGTTACGGACTGGAAGCCGCCATCTTATGCCACGCCGTGTCGCATGTCGGCGCTTACCTCGCCTATAAGATTGGGTGAGTTGCACTGTAAGCGACTGCCCGTAGCGTAGAACCTTCTGAACTGGTAACTGGTGATAAATCGCCATTACACAAGTAACCCGGTCGGGCGTATCCTGTCAGGGTACCAGTGATAACGCCGATCCCGCTAGAGTACGCTCATGCACGCTGCTTGCTCCCGGCTGATTGTCGTGATATTGGCTGTGACGTGGCTAACCCTGTGGGCCGACGCTCAGCACGGGTCATCTAGCCAAGAAGCCGTAACGTTCACAGCGCCCGATGAAACTTTTCACTTTGTGTATCCCAGCAACTTTCAAGTTTGCACCAAGGTGAGTCTAGAGCCATGTCACTTCGCCGCGTTCATGCCTGTTTGTTCCGAGGACGCGCTGGTATGCGTCCTCTATCCCCGGCAAGAGTTCAAGGACACGAACTTCGGCGCGGCGGGGTTCGAGGTCGTAGAAATTCTCCAGCACGGCACCATCGCCGATGAATGCGTGACGCCCCACACCGGTCATCAGTTCTTGCTTTCTGCGGAACATCCGACCGAATTGATCGGCGGTGTTTCTTTTATCCACGGTACTCGCGATGGTGCGGCGATGGGCCATACCAATCACACTGAGGTCTACCGTGCCTTTCACCAAGGTCGCTGTTTTCAGTTGAGTGTTAGCAAGACAGAAACGACATCGGACACTTCTTCTGAGCCGCCCATGAAGAGCCTTACACCGGCCCAGGAGGGGAAGATCGAAGAAACGATGTCACACATCCTTTACAGCTTTCGGTTCGCCAACTGAATCCGGGTCATACCCAGTTGGCGTAACATCCGCATAGCACCAGTAACTTTCGCTATTCTTACGAAAGCTTCACGACTCTTTACTTCTTCCCACAACTACGGGCTGATCGTGTGTTCTATCTGTGCGACGGGGTTGTGGAAAGAGGATTGGGTATGGCAGATCGTCCGTTGTGTCCCGTGTGTGGCAGCAAAGACGTAATCGCACTTCCGCGCAGGAAATTAACCGCAAGAAAAGCAGAATATCTCGTAGAAACCGTGTACCTTTGCCAGTTGGGACATATGTTCACGTTACCTGACCAGACTAGCACGCCGCGAACCGCAGCTATGGCGGACTCCATAGTCAGTCTGGCAGCCTGAAGTAGAGACGGCCCCTAGCTATCATTCGTAAAGAGCAAACAGTGCCATCGGCGCACCCTGAAATCGGCATAGAGTCAGCGCAGGGCATCTTCGACTTCGCTGAGCCAGTCGGGGCGCTTGAGGACTTCGCGCGGCTTGGGACCGTCGGCGGCGCCGACGATGCCGTCGCGTTCCATCAGATCGATAAGGTGAGCGGCGCGGCCGTAGCCGATGCGCAGACGCCGCTGCAGCAGCGAGGTCGAAGCTTTGCCGTACTCCAGCACGATGCGCACGGCGTCCTGATAAAGCTCGTCGTGCTCGTCGTCGCCTGATCCTTCATCCGCACCGCCGCCGGGCGACTGGCTATCTTCGCGTGGAGCCAGCAGAAAATTCTCCTGATACTGGGCCTGACCCTGAGCGCGCCAGAACTCAACCACCGCAGCAATCTCTTTTTCTGTGACAAACGGCGCATGAACGCGATGCACACGCGCGGAGCCGTTGGGCAGATAGAGCATGTCGCCGCGGCCGAGCAGCGCTTC
>JASHXK010000143.1 GCA_030043575.1 Terriglobales bacterium | reverse complement strand
GCCTTGGCTCGTGCCGATCGGGACAATCATAAAGTGGCTGTGCTGCTTCTGGATCTGGACGACTTCAAGGAAGTGAATGACAACTTCGGACACCGCATCGGTGACGCCGCCTTACAACAGGTGGTCGCCAGGCTTTCCAGTCGCATGCGCGCCTCCGACACGCTGGCCCGTACCGGCGGCGACGAATTCACCATCGTCAGCGACGTGACTTCGGCCGAGGGGGCGCAAGCATTGGCGCTAGCCGTGGAGTCGGCGTTGCTTCCACCGTTGAAGGTGGAGGACAGCCTGGTACGCACTGGCGTCAGCGTTGGCTACGCCCTTTATCCCGACGATGCTACCGATCCCGACGATCTCTGTGCTGCTGCCGACAGGGGGATGTATGCGGCCAAACGGGGCATCGGCTCACTGTAATCTTGAGGATCAGGATGAGGTTTTCTGCTACTCGCGCAGCCTTGAGCGCTCGGGGTTTTCCCACAACTCGTAATGCGTCCAAATGGCGACCGATCGCCCGTTCTTGACTTCCGATTCGAACCGGACGCGTAGGACTTCGCCGTTCTTGCGCTGCAAAGCAAAAATGCCCCGCATTTCGCCGTCTCTCACAAATTGTTCGAACATGGGAGCTACATGCGCGCCGGTGGGAAAGCTGACGTCGTCGATTCGCCGATTCAGTAGTTCCTGCCGGGTATATCCCAGCAACTCACAGGCGCTGTCGTTGACACAAATGTAGCGGCGCGTGGAATCGACTTCAACCCGGGCCGGAGGCGTCACTGGGATCATAAGCAACGGTGTAGGGCAATCGATGATCCATCCCGGTCCGCGGTCGCAATTTTCAGACAAACCGGCTAGATCCCGTAGTGTAGCTTTCGTAGCGCTTCCTTGTACTCATCCCGCGCCTCTTTGGCTTGTTTCTGAGTGTCCTGCACGGTGAAGTCGGCTCGGTCCCAGAGCTCCATCGCGCTCTCGGAGTGATTGGGAGTAGCGAGGGCTTCTTCCGCACGAATCGCCGCCACCCACTCATCGACCGCCTGTTTATAGGCCTTCTGCAACGCATCCAGGTCGGGCTTGCTCATAGGTGTCGGATGGTAGAGCACACGCCCGAGGCGGTCAATGTAGCGAAGTGAGGATTCACAGAAAATTAACCGGCACGCCCTTCCGCGAAGGCCCCCATTACCGGAGAAAGCTGTGCAAGTTCTACGCTCGCAAGAAGCGAAGCAGGTTCTTTGCTGATCACTACTCAGCGCGGCTGCCGGCGCTAATATCGAGATATGAAGAAACTCCGGGTGGGCGTGTTGTTTGGCGGACGCAGTGGTGAACATGAGGTCTCGCTGCTATCGGCGGCTTCGGTTCTTAACGCGATTGATAAGAGCAAATATGAAGTGGTCCCGATCGGCATTACCACGGAAGGGCGCTGGGTCACGTCGAGTCACGCCGAGCGCCTGCTGAAGGGTAAGTCCGCGGACGCTCCGGAAGCTCGCCATCTGCGCGCCGGCGATCCCGACGCAACTCCTGCGGCCGCTGTGCTCGCTCGCGGCGAAGGAGTCGTTGTCCCGCCGATGCCAGGAGAGAATCATTCCGCGCTTGTCCCATTCGAGACCGACGCCCATCAGCTTCGAGCCGCGGTTAATCCGGTCGATGTCGACATCATCTTTCCTGTTCTGCACGGCACCTTCGGCGAGGACGGCACGATTCAAGGACTGCTCGAATTGGCGGACATCGCTTACGTCGGCGCAGGCGTACTCGGCTCTGCCGCTGGCATGGACAAGGACGTGATGAAAAGACTTTTTCGTGATGCTCGACTGCCGATCGTCAAGCACGCCACAGTTCTGCGCGCCGACTGGCGTGACCAGCCGAAGCAAGTTCGCAAGCAGATCGAAACCAAGTTGAAGTATCCCGTCTTTGTGAAGCCGGCGAATCTGGGATCGTCGGTGGGCATCAGCAAGGTTCACGATTCCAGCGAACTCGAGGCCGCCATGGACGAGGCCTCGCGATTCGATCGCAAGCTGGTGATCGAAGAGGGCGTCGGCGGAAAGAAAGGCAAGGCGCGCGAGATCGAATGCTCGGTATTGGGCAACGATCAGCCCATCGCGTCCGTCGCGGGCGAGGTCGTGCCCATCAAAGAGTTCTACGACTACAACGCTAAGTATCTCGACGAAGGGTCGGAGTTGATCATTCCGGCGAAGCTGACTAAAGCCAAGCAGAAAGAAGTGCAGCGATTGGCCATCTCCGCGTTTCGAGCGATAGATTGCTCGGGTTTGGCGCGCGTTGATTTTCTGATGGATCCACGCAGCGGCAAGATGTACGTCAACGAGATCAATACGCTCCCCGGCTTCACCTCGATCAGCATGTATCCCAAGTTGTGGGAAGCGAGCGGGATTCCGTATCCGGAACTAATTGATCGGCTGATTCAGCTCGGCCTGGAGCGACACCGGGACAAGAAACAGAATCAATACAGCCGATAAACAGATGTAGAACCCGGGTGGAGCACCGCTTCAGCGGTGCAGTTTATCCCGATCTGTACCTGCTGGCTTCTAGCCGCTGAGGTAATGCCGCGATTATCCCAGGCGCTAAAGCGCTTGGCCCGCGGTGTTCGTCATGCACGCCTAAAGGCGTGCTCCACCCTATTCATACGCCAGCGCGTCAATGGGGTCCTTCTGCGCGGCCTTGATGGCCGGATAAAACGCGCCCAGCATTGACCCAACCAGCGCAATGATCGTCGCTTTCAGCAGCCACGCAGGTGTGATAAGCACCGGCAGCGTCTGAAATCGGATGTGCAGACCGATTCTTGCAGCGTAGCTGATTCCGATGCCCGTGATGACTCCAGCAATCGCAATCAGCAGAGTCTCTCGCAGCACGACATTCACGATGTACAGCTTGCTGGCGCCTAACGATTTCAGGATGCCGATCTCCCGTGTGCGCTCCATCACGGCCGTGTACATCGCCTGGAAAATTACGATGAAGCCGATGATCATGGCAATACTGATGACGACGTCAATCACCGTCGTTAATCCAGGAACACTTGCCGACGTCATCAGCGAGAGATATTCCTTGAGCGAGCGTACTCCATACTGCTGCATGCCGGGAATGTCCTTGATTGCCTTGACCACTTCATCCGCATTATTCGGATTGTCAAGCTTGACGTAGAAGATGGTCGCCTTGCCCATTGCACCAATCATGTCCTGCAGCGTCGTGATCGGCACAAACTCACGCGCGCCTTTGCCGTGCTCGACAACAGCACAGACGCGGAATTGGTGATTGAGCGCCTCGATTGTGTCGCCGACCTTGAGGTGCTTCTGCGCCGCCTTAAGGTCGTCGATGATCATGTCGTTGGGGCCTTGGAATGGCCCGCCCGACAGGTAGTGAAAGCCGCCGCTGACGGCATTGAAAGACTGCAGATCGATGCCGTAAAGCACCTCGACGGAGCCGGATGTCATGATCTGCGTCACGATCGGCGTCACGGCCGTTACGTGTTGCAGCTGCGCAATTTTGTTCGCCACCTTCACCGATACCGGAGCACCGTTTACACCCATGAGCAAGGACGAGCCCGGCGGCTGGACCATAATGTCGGCGCCGATGCCCGACTGCCGGTTCTTGCTGTCATTCAGCATACCCAGCAGGATGCCGACGATCAGCAAAATCAGTGTGACTTCAACTCCCACCGCGACCACACTGATGACGGTGCGAAACGGCCGGTGAACAACATTGGCAAAGACCATCCGGTTCATCATGCGAAACTCGATTGTATAGGATGCCAGAGGAAGCGGGCTTGCGATGCGGAAGCCCGCACTGCAGCGACAAACGGCTCTAGAACGTAGCTCCCAAGCTCGTCGCCTTCGCTGGATGCTTGCGATTCACGACGCGAACGCCGTTACGCCAGCGCTCGTCGATCTCCACCAGGGTCCACTCGACCCTCGGAGACAGGTAGCGCAGCAGCACATCGGTCGCAGGATGAACGCGCAGTGCCGGAGCCACCAGGTAAAGCAAGGGAGGTGCGCTGGAAATGTCGCGTCCGGCAAAATATCCGTTGCGCGTGAATTCACCGTGTTGCTGATGCCAGCGGACTCGCGCCCAGTAATCCAGTCCCTGCAGCGGCAAGTCAATGTCTTCGTTTGCCTTCAGCTCCAGCACTGCCAGCCGCCCATCCAGCGTGCAGGTCAGGACATCGAGCATGGCGCGATCAGCCGCGGCAAATGCCGGCACCTGCGAATAGACAAAGCGGCCATCGAGCCGTTCATCCACTGCCCGCACGTCGCGCGTGACGAGGCTTTCCAGCCAGCGCTCCGGCGCCAGCCGGAAAAACAGGTTGGTCTGCCAACCACCGGGCTGCCGTTCCTGGCAAAGGCGCTGTACCAGCTCACGGAATAACGCATCGCTGCTCTGGTCGAGCTCATATTCAGCCGGAGCGACGCCGAAGATAATCGACTCGCGATTGCGGAACGAGCCTGGTTCCGGTGTCCTGCGCGCGCGCGCGAACTCCAATCCGTGAAGGCGAAACACAATCTGAGAGGAAGTTTCGACGCTGACTTCGGCGGCAGGTACCAGCGCCTGCATACGGGCAATGGAATCCGCGAAGCGTTCTCGCGCGGCATGAACGTCAACCGCACGCGTAAGCCGCGTGATGATGTTGCCGCTGTCGGCAATATCGATTGACTCACAAATCGCGGATCGCTCGTCAAGTTCGTAGAGCTGCCATTTGGCTGCTTCGGCATTCAGATTGGCTGCTCGCTGGCGCACAATCTCCGAGCTGCGCGGCGGCACAAATAGCTTCAACCCCTCCACCACCGCGCGCCCGGCCAGATGCTGCCGCTGGTAGTCCATCCACAGAATGCCAAAGGTGAGAACGGCGTCAACCGACGGCTGCGTCTCTTCAGAATTGACGCCAAGAATCGCAAACGCACTCTGTCCGGCGCGCAACAATCCGCGCGTGTAAACCGGACTGAACGAGTGCTCCAGGTCGGGGCTGCTGCTGAACTGCTCCAGCCTGAAGCCGGGATACTCGCGGCGCAGGACGCATTCCAGTAACGATTGATACCGCATACGCGCGGCACGCCTGGCCGTGCCGGTGCGAGGATCCCGGTCAGCGCAAATCTCCAGCACATTCGGCTGCGACTGACCGAAGCGAAGTACCTGCAGCCGCAGGGAGCGGTCTTTGACCTCGGCATCGAGCACCCGCCGAACGGTATTGCGTTCATCCGACCAGAGGTGGAGGACGCATTTGCCTTCTCCGGACACGGAATACCGGGCCGAGCCGAAATCGAACAGAACGGAACCCTCTTCGACGGCAACGGCGTGTGGGGCAGAAGCAAGAAATTGCTCAAGCAGATGGGCCAGCGATTCGGCGGAGATAGTAGCGGTGGGCACGAAGAATCCCGACTTTGATTGTAAGTCCGGTTTGCCGGCTAACTCAGCTTCCGCAAGCACAGCTGTGTGTGATAATGAACATTCCGGAACGTGCGTTAAGGTTTCCTGTATTCCGTATTCGCTGCGCACCAATGCAGTGGCTTGGCGGCCCGCAATCTTTGCGCGCCGTTGGGCATCTAATTGAAGAGTGACTATGGACAAGAAGTTTTTCTTCGAGCGCTACGGGCTGGCGCAAGCCGACATCGAGCGCTATCTGGCTGCCGCGCTTTCCGCCGGCGGCGATTTCGCCGACCTCTATTTCGAATACCAGACTTCCACTTCCGTTTCGCTCGACGAGAGCATGGTGAAGTCGGCAACGCAGGGCATTTCGGTGGGCTGCGGCGTCCGCGTTCTTTCCGGCGAGCGTACCGGCTACGCCTACACCGACGACCTGTCGCCGGAACGGATCCTGCATGCGGCGCGAACTGCGGCGCTGATTGCGAGCGGCCCGGCGAAGGAACCCATCGTCGGCCTCACTGACAAGCCGGCGCATAATCTCTACCCAGTGCCGCTGCCCTCAGTGGAGGCGGATGTTCTGGCGAAGGTCGATCTGGTGCAGCGCGCTGACCAGGCTGCGCGCGATTACGATCCTCGCATTCACGAAGTGCGTGTCAGCTATGCCGACGAATTGCGCACGATTCTGGTGATCGGCTCTGACGGCAGCTTTGCTGAGGATTCGCAACCGCTGGCGCGCATGAGTGTCTTTTGCATCGCGAAGTCGCAGGATTCCGGTTCGGCACGCGGCAGTGCTGGAGGGGGTGGGCGAGTCGCTTTGGATTATTTCCAGGGCGATGCTTCTCCAGAACATTTTGCCAAGGAAGCAGCGCGTCAGGCGATCATTCAACTCGATGCCCGTGATGCGCCGGCGGGCGAGATGGAAGTTGTGCTCGGTCCGGGCTGGCCGGGAATCCTGCTGCACGAGGCGATCGGTCACGGCCTGGAAGCTGACTTTAATCGCAAGAAGACATCGGCATTTTCAGGGATGTTGGGCCGCCGTGTAGCCAGCGACAAGTGCACGGTGGTTGACAACGGTACCATGCCGGGCCGTCGCGGATCGCTCAACGTCGACGACGAAGGTAATCCGACCGAGAATACGGTTCTGATCGAAAAAGGAATTCTGAAGGGCTATCTCTCCGACAAGCTGTCGTCGCGGCTGATGGGCATTCCGAATACCGGCAACGGGCGCCGCGAAAGTTATCAGCACATTCCCATGCCGCGCATGACGAACACCTACATGCTGGCGGGGCAAGATTCGCCCGAGGACATCATTCGCTCCGTGAAATACGGAGTTTATGCGGTGAACTTCGGCGGCGGCCAGGTTGACATCACCAACGGCAAGTTCGTCTTTTCGGCATCTGAGGCCTATCTGATCGAAGACGGCAAGGTCACTTCTCCTTTGAAGAACGCAACCCTGATCGGCAATGGGCCAGATGTGCTGACCAAGGTCTCGATGGTGGGCAGCGACCTGCAGCTCGACGAAGGCGTCGGGACCTGCGGCAAGGACGGCCAGTCAGTGCCAGTGGGTGTTGGCATCCCGACACTTAAGGTCGACCGGCTGACGGTCGGCGGGACCGGCGGATAGCTCTTCGCCGTCGCAGATTTTTCTGAGGGCGAGAGATTTCACCAAATTGATTCAGCTCCCACATTGTGGGATTCCTACGTAATGGGACTAATGTTCAGATGACGGTTACAACTGCAGA
>JASHXK010000142.1 GCA_030043575.1 Terriglobales bacterium | reverse complement strand
GAGCGTCGCTACACACTAAGTTGTACGAGTTGCCGGGCGGGCTGAAATGCAACGCGTGTTTCAACAACTGTTGCAGGAGTCGGTAAGTACCATAATTTAAATTAGTTACCCCATTCTGCAACCGGTTCCGAAATGTGTTGCATGTCACAAACTCGTGTGACTTTGGTCGTTGCCTCTCCGCGCCAAGCGATTAGAATAGAAATTGGAATTGAAAATGATTTTCAACTTCATATTCGGCCGTCATAAGAAAAATCGTCCCGCGAAAGCTGGCGCACTTTCCGACCTGCATGTGGGGGAAAGCGCCATCCTATCGGAGTTGGAATTGTCCCCGGCAGTAGCCGAACATCTGATGAACCTGGGTTTCGTGCCCGGCCTGGTGGTCAAAGTTCTGCGCAGCGGTCCGGGTGGTGATCCTCGCATCTATCGCGTTGACGGTACGGAAGTCGCCATGCGCCGCGATCTCTCTCGCCATATTCAGGTGGAGCTTATTGGCGCTCCCGCCTTCGGAGACTAAGGGAATGGGAGCTTCGACGATGAGCTGCCACGTTGTGGCACCGCCCAGAGATGAAGTTCTCGGCACGTCTTACCGCACGGTCGCTGTCGTCGGTCCGCCCAACTCCGGCAAGACCACATTATTCAATCGTCTCACGAAGCTGCGTCAGAAGGTCGGCAATTTTCCCGGCGTCACCGTCGAGCATCATACCGGATACATTCGCGACGCCAACGGCGAAGAGATCGCCCTCATCGATCTGCCCGGTGTCTACAGCCTGATCCCCAAGTCTGAAGACGAGAAAGTTGCCGTTGACGTTCTGACGGGCAACATGCCGGGAACGCCGCGTCCGGACGCAATCATCCTGGTGCTCAACTCGACCAATCTGCACACGCACCTGGTGCTGGCGGCACGCGTCATTGCGCTCGGTCTTCCGACGCTGGTCCTGCTCAATATGGCCGACGAACTGCGCAAGCAGGGCGGGCATGTCGATGTACTCTCGCTGGCGCGCGAGTTGGGAACGCCGGTTGCGCTCACCAGCGCGACGACCGGCGAGGGAATCGTTGCCGTGCAGAATTTCCTTGCTGCGGCGGCCACCAGTCCCGATCCTCTCGAGTTGCCGGTCGTCGGCAGCACGCGCGGCTATCGCGAGTGGGCCGTGCGCGTCGGAACCAATGCGGGCTATCGTCGTCCGGCAACGCCCGTCTGGACGGCTCGCCTCGACTCCATCTTTCTGCATCGCACTTGGGGCCCGATGATCTTTGCCCTGGTTGTGATCGGCGTCTTCCAGACGATCTTCTCCGTCGGCCAGCCACTATCGAATCTGCTGCAGAAGTTTCTCGACACGACGGGCAAGGCACTTGGCACTCACCTGCCCGTGGGTATGTTCCAGTCGCTTGTGATCAATGGTGTCTGGAAGGGCACCGGCTCAGTGCTGGTCTTCCTGCCGCAGATTCTGCTGTTGTTTCTGGTAATCGGAATTCTCGAAGACTCGGGTTATCTCTCGCGCGCAGCCGTTATCGCCGATCGCACTATGTCGCGCGTCGGACTGAACGGCAAGAGCTTCATTCCCTTGCTCTCCGCTTACGCCTGCGCGGTGCCGGCGATCATGGCCACGCGCACGATCGAGAGCAAGCGCGATCGCATCGCGACCATCCTGATTGCGCCATTCATGACATGCTCCGCGCGCCTGCCTGTCTATACCATGGTGATCGCGGCTTTCCTGCCGAATCATCCCTTGCTCGGCCCGTTCCTCGGCACACGCGCAGTAGCGATGCTCGGTCTTTACGTTCTGGGATTTTTGATGGCCGTCATCACGGCGCGCCTGCTGAAATCCACCATCCTGAAGAGCAAGGACGCTCCCTTCATTCTGGAGATGCCGCCTTATCGCTGGCCTACGCCTGCGTCGCTCGGACTTCGCCTCGTCGATCGCGGCAAGGCTTTTCTCTATCGCGCCGGTACGGTGATCATGCTGGTCTCATTGTTGCTCTGGGCGGCCACGAATTTCCCGATGCATCACGGCCAGCCTCCGCAGGTGCAGGACAGCGTGGTGGCGAAGGTGGGTCACGCCATCGAACCCGTGATTCGTCCGCTCGGTTTTGATTGGAAGATTGGCGTGGGCTTGCTGACCTCAGTTGCCGCGCGCGAAGTCATCATCGCAACGCTCGGAACCCTGCATGGAGTCGATCCCGAGTCGCACGCCACCGACTTGCAGGCCGCGCTGCGTCATGAACTCACTCCTGCGGCCGCAGTTGCGCTGTTGGTTTTCTTCGCATTTGCCATGCAATGCATGTCGACCCTCGCCGTCGTCCGCCGCGAAACCAACGGCTGGAAGTGGCCGGCTCTGCAGTTCTCCTACATGACGGTCGTGGCCTACCTCGCCGCTTTCGCAGCCTACAACATCGCAGGCCAACTCCTGCGCTAGCGTTGTTCTTCATCGATTTCCCCGTTGAACCATGCGCACCATGTTGCAGTTGGGCAGCGGCGAGACAGACGCCATAATGAAGCCCAATCCGAACCGGTCCCATCCCAACATTGCCCGTGCGCCGGCAGTAAAATCAGTCCTGTTGGAACAGCATCTATGAAAGCCGCAGTTCTTACCGCTCCCGCTCCCATAGCTCAAAGACCTCTGCGCATCGAGGATGTGCCGCGCCCGGCGATGCAGCCCGGCCATGTGCTTCTGAAGGTGCGAGCTTGCGGTGTGTGCCGCACCGATTTGCACATCACCGAAGGCGAGCTGCCGCCGCGCCTCGATCACGTCATCCCCGGGCATCAGATCGTCGGCGACATAATCGAAGGAGCCCCGCCGCAACTCCCAAGCGGCACGCGTGTCGGTGTCTCCTGGATCGGCGGCACCGACGGCACCTGCTGGTATTGCAAGCATGCGATGGAGAATCTCTGCGATTTACCGGCCTTCACCGGCTACACGGTGAACGGTGGTTACGCAGAATACGCTCTCGCTCGCGCTGACTTTGTCTTTCCCCTGCCGAAGGAACTGGATGACTTGCATGCCGCACCCTTACTCTGTGCCGGCATCATCGGCTTTCGTAGCTTGCGGGTTGCGGGTACGCAGCAGGGCGAACGCGTCGGACTCTTCGGTTTCGGCGCCTCGGCCCACTTGGCGATTGAGGTCCTGCACGCCTGGAATTGCGAGGTCTACGTCTCTACGCGCGGCGAGTCGCACCGCAA
>JASHXK010000141.1 GCA_030043575.1 Terriglobales bacterium | reverse complement strand
GGCACGGCTTTCGGGTCAAGGTTAACCAAGACAAACTGCTCCCACACTTCCGCCCGCACCGGCAGCAAGCCGTTCTTTGCGCGATCGAATCCACAGACACCATCGAACTCCGGAGTGCCTTTGAGCGAACCATCGAGACCATAGCTCCATCCGTGATACGGGCAGCGAAAGATGTTTGCGGTCCCGCATTCTTTCGTTACTACAGCAGCGGCGTGGTGTCGACAAACGTTGTAGAAGGCGCGCAGCTGGTCGTCGGCGCGAACGATGACTAGCGGCTCGCCCGCAAGCTCAGTGGTCACGAAATCGCCCGGCTGAGTCAACTGATCGGCGCGCGCAACTACGTGCCAAGTTTGTCCAAAGACGTTCTTGCTTTCCAGTTTGGCGATGCGCTCATCCACGTACCAGGGCGCGGGAATGGTGTATGCGTGATCTAGGGGGGCGCGTTCGTCATACGCGGCGAGAATCTCGGGCAGGGAAGAATCCATAGCGTGTTTACCGGGCGAGGCAGAATCATAACAGCCACAGGCCAGAAAAACAGTTGACGCGGGGCGGCTGCCGTGTTCCCTTGTCTCATGCCAGTAACGGATCGTGCTTTAGAAATCGCGTCGGCGACGCCGGCTGAGGTTGGCGAAGTGGCGCCGCTGTTCGACGCCTACCGCCAGTTCTACGGCAGGCCTTCTGATGTGGAAGCTGCGCGCCGTTTTTTGTTCGCGCGCCTCAGCAAAGGCGATTCGGTGCTGTTTCTCGCACGGCGCGATGGAGGAGCAGCCGGATTCGTGCACCTTTATCCTGCATTCTCGTCGATCGAGTTGCGGCGACTGTGGATTCTAAACGATCTGTACGTCCTTCCTGAGGCACGCAAGCTTGGAGTTGGTCGCGCATTGACTGAACGGGCGCAGGAGTTGGCAGAGGCCACGCGTGCGCACTGCCTGATTCTGGAGACAGCGAGCGACAATCTGCCGGCGCAGCGGCTGTACGAGAGCCTGGGCTGGAAGCGCGAGCAGGAGTTTTACCGTTACTATCTGCCGTTGTGAAATGGCGCTGGCTACAGCCGGTTACTGATGACAGGGAATAGGAATAACACCGCAGCTGAAACTGCACTCCTGCAAAACGACCCCAACTCTGCGCATCCGCAGCCGAAGCGCGCGCTCGGTCTGCGCGATCTGGTGCTGTTTTACGTCGTTGCCAGCATGAGCCTGCGCTGGATACCCGTAGCTGCCGCCGCCGGACCGAGCTCCATCGCAATCTGGCTGATCGGCTTGGCTACGATTTTCATTCCTCTGGCGCTGTGCGTGATGGAACTGTCGTCGCGTTATCCGGAAGAAGGCGGCATGTATGTCTGGAGCAAGCATGCTTTCGGGGATTTCAGCGGCTTTATCACTGGCTGGTCCTATTGGATGAGCAATTTGCCGTTCTTTCCCTCGGTGCTGTACTTTGCGGCCAGTAACGCGCTCTACGTCGGTGGCAGCCGCTGGCAAGCGCTACAAAGTAACGCCGCATTCTTCATCATCTTCTCTTTCGCCGGTCTACTACTGGCGCTGGTACTCAACATCGTGGGCCTCAACTTCGGCAAGTGGCTGTGCAACCTGGGCGCAATCGGAGCGTGGCTGCCGGTGGGCCTGCTGTGCGTTGTGGGTGCGATTGCATGGCACCGATTCGGCTCCGCTACCAGCTTCAACGCGGCCGCCGTGAGGCCTTCGCTGAACCTGGGGAACGCCGGCATGTGGGCGACACTGATGTTCGCCTTTGCCGGCGCTGAGTCGGCCTCCTGCATGGGCGGAGAGATCAAGGATGCTCGGCGCACCATACCGCCAGCCCTGCTGATTGCCGGCGTTCTGATCACCGCGGGATACGTGCTGGGTACGGTCGCCATGCTCATTGTGCTGCCACACGAGCAGTTGAATAGCATGCAAGGCATTCTGCAGACGATCTCCAGCAGCGCGGAGCGAATCGGCTGGTACGGTCTGGGGCCAGCGGTGGCGCTGTTGATCTGCGTGGCCAATCTTGGCGCCGGCGGCGCCTTTCTCGCAGCGATGTCACGCCTACCATTCGTCGCCGGCATCGACCGCTACCTGCCGCCGGCATTCGGGCGCGTCCATCCCCGCTGGCGGACACCGCACATCTCGCTGGTCGCGCAAGGGCTGTGCTGCGCCGTGATTGTGCTGATGGGTCAGCTGGGCAGCACCGTCCACGCCGCCTATCAGGTTCTGGTGAGTATGAGCATCATTATCGCGTTCGTACCCTACCTGTTCATGTTTCCGGCGCTCATAAGGTTACAGCGCGAGCCGGCGGGGCCCGAGATCGTCCGCATCCCAGGCGGAAAACCAGTAGCTACGGCGCTAGGCATCATCGGCTTCGTTGGCACGTGCGCCACGATCGTCGGCTCGGTGGTTCCCGATCCCAGCGAGCCGAACAAGGCTTTGGTTGTCGGCAAGATCATCCTGCTCACAATTGCTGTGCTCGGCGGGGGCGTGTTGCTCTACGCGCTGGGCAAGCGAAGAGTGGCAGCCACGGCTCCCGCCGATGGTTATGCCCGGGGAACGCATAACATCAGGTGACAATACCCTGGCGATCTAGGCGTTGCTTTGCATCTGCGCGGCCGGCTGGATTACCGGCGCATAAGACCTGTCGTTAACTGAGATCAGGAGAAGGGTAGCATCGTCGCTGAACTTGCCGGCCGCGTGCTTTCCTACATCAGTCATGATCTGGGCGTAGCGTTGCGGCAAAAACTCTTCCGGGGGACCTGCTACCAGTTCCGTCAGCCGTTCGTGGCCAAACTCCTCGCCCGAATCGTTGGCGGCTTCGCTAACACCGTCGGTGTAGAGCAGCAGGCGGTCGCCGGCGGCAAGCGCCAGCCGCTCGGAGCGGAAGTCTTCATTCAGCATGAAGCCCAGCACCGGACGCGTCGGGGCCAGCGACTCGACGCTTCCATTCTGCCGCCGCAGAATGGGAGGACAATGACCGGCGTTCACAAAATGCAGCACGCGCGTCCGCAGATCGAGCACGCCGTAAAAGATCGTGACGTAATGTCCCACGCCGAGCTGATTGCGCAAGGTGGTTTCGACCTGTGCCAGAACGATCTCAGGACTGTTGCTGGATGACGACAGGGTGCTGACCGAGGCATAGAGCATTGCGGCAATCAGCGCGCCGGGCGTGCCTTTACCGGAAACATCGGCCACGCAGAAGTGCAGCATGTCCGGCGCCGGCTGCCACACTCCAAAATAATCGCCGCCGACCACGCCGGCCGGAACGCTGTCGCCAAACAGCTCAACGCCCTGGGTTACCAGATGGCGCTGCGGAACGATGCGTGTCTGCAGTTGCTGCGCGTCCTGCCGCTCGTACTCCGAGACGCGTTGCGAGGAGCGCAGCTCCTGAGCTCGGCCAATGAGCAACCTTACTTTTTCCAGAAGGGCGTCATTGCGCCACGGCTTCTCGATGAAGTCGGAGGCGCCGTGCTTCATGGCGCTGACCGCGAGATCGACATTACCCCACGCCGTCAGCGCGATGATCGGGACCGTGGCATCGAGGGCGCGCAGGCGCTGAATCAGGTCCAGACCCTCCAGTCCCGAGGTGCTGTCGCGCTGGTAGTTCATGTCAAACATTGCCAGGTCGGGGATGTTCTGCTGTGCCGCCGCGAGGGCCTCAGCGGGCGATGGACACAGCAGAACTTCGTAGCCATGACCGCGCAGCAGCATGGCCAGCGCCTCACGCACATGCTCCTGATCTTCCGCGATCAGAATGGTCGATTTGTCCTGAGGAGTAACCATGACGTTCCGATAGATGATATTGCAGACGGGTTGCCATCGCCGCGCGCCATCTATCTTGCTCGAAAACAAGTAAGCTCGGCTCTTGCTGAGCAATCGGCTCGCCCACAATCGCGAATCCGATGTCCGAAAACGGACATCTGGGCCGTCAAGGGAATGTACGTCCAAGTCTAAGCAAGAGTTCCACTTGCGAACTGCGCCCAGCCCGCGCATTTCCCAATTCTGCGACGCGGCATGTAAAATCGAATGTTCGTTCCTCGAGCCGCACGTTCCACGCGAAAGTCCCAAGTGCATACCGTGCGATGGTGTGCGCTTCCGCCGAACGCAGCCCCGATCTGCCGTTGCGAACGGGAGCAGTGGCTCATCCTAGAGATCCAGTTTTACGAAGGAGCATTGGATAGTATGGCGATCCCAGCCACCCAGTTACGTCCGGGCATGGTTATCAAGCACAACAACGATCTGCATTCCGTCTTCAGCGTCGAGCACCGCACGCCTGGCAACCTGCGGGCCTTTATCCAGGCCAAGCTGCGCAACCTGCGCACCGGCGCGATGTTCGAGCACCGCTTCCGCTCCGGCGATCCCATCGAGAAGATCACAGTTGACGAAGTGCAGATGGAGTTCCTGTATGCCGACGGCGACGACTACTATTTCATGAACACCGAGAACTACGAACAGCTGCACTTGGGCAAGGATATCCTGGGCGACGCTGTGGACTACCTCATCGCGAATCTGGCCATCAAAGTAGAGTTCTTTGACGGCAAGCCTGTAGGCGTGGAACTGCCGCAGACCGTGGAATTGACCGTGGTCGAGACGGAACCCGGACTGAAGTCGGCGACGGCCAGCAGCGTTACCAAGCCGGCCAAGACGGAGACCGGGCTGGTGGTGCAGGTGCCGCCGTTCATCAATGAGGGAGAAAAGATTCGCGTGGACACGTCCGAGGGGGCGTATCTGTCTCGGGCCTAGCGAAGTCGACCTCATTATGGGGGTGAGGAGATGAGGAAGTTCTTGGTTGTCGCACTATGTCT
>JASHXK010000140.1 GCA_030043575.1 Terriglobales bacterium | reverse complement strand
CGCATCAAAATCCACACTGGGGTTTTGCCCGAGTAGAGCAGAGAGGCTTGGTATTCCGGGGACTACAGAAGTACCAGGTTGTGCCAAAGGCGAAGGGACCTTCCAACCCCGAACCAGTTTAATGATCGCGGGAATGGCAACCGAGAAACCCAACACGATGACTCCAATAACTAGGTATAGAGGCATTCTTACGCCTCCACTTGTGGGAATCGCTGGAGCAGGTGGTGTAGTTGATCGGGGATGGTAATACGCCCACGTACCGAAGAGAGCGCAGTAAAGGCCGGACACTGCTTGGATAAACCCCCATAGGTGTTTTTCCAGAAGATTAGCCATGAGCATTCCCCCGCGCCATCATAATCCGCGCTCTTGCCGTCTTCACCTTCCTTTTCTGCACACCCCAAGTGTGCCATTTCACGCACATGTGCGTCAACCGTTTTCCTGCCCCAACAACTACTTTGTTTTCAGCAGGCACAGAAAGAGAGGTCGCATCTATCCTGCATCCGAAACCCAAAACGCCGTCGACCTGCGGACCAGATGATACCGTGTAGCCTGGCACTGATCCGCAACACGGCAATCCGAGTTCGGTGTCGGTCCGCCGGCGAGAGGGTCACAATTCTGCGAGGTTTTAACCCACAGAGGAATCGACACGTCATAAGTGTGACTACGAATTCTGGAAAAGCCGCCCCTGATGACTGGCAGGGCTGTACCAACCCAAATCAACGAGGAGGCATCAGAAAAGGAACTTTGCGCCCAGTTGGATCAGGCGCGGTGGATCGGCGTTCACCACGTAGCCAAATGTGGGACTCCCGATGTTGCCGTTGACCGCTTGCGGTCCAAAGAATTGAGCATGATTGAAGACGTTGAAAGCTTCCACCCGGAGCTGCAGGGTCTTGGATTCCGTCAGGCGCACCGTCTTCGCCAGCGCCATATCGTAATTGTCGAGGCCCGGGCCCGAGAAAAACCTGCGCGGCACATTTCCCGGCGTGCCCAGAGCGTTGATGGAGAACTGTGAGACGTTGATGTACGGTTGGCCGTTGCGGGGATTATGATTCACGTCCAGTGGCCCGCCCGTGTAGTCCGGCACATCAACCCCAAAGTTGTTAATTCCATTTGGCTCTGCGCCGAGCAGTGAATTGTCGCCGTAACTATATAGAGTCACCGGAAACCCTGTACTGAAATGTGTAATTCCCGATAGGTCCCAGCCTTGCGTCCACTGATTTGCCCTCCGGAATAAAGTATCGAATGGTAGCTTATAGACATAGCTCACGACAAAATTGTGCCTGAGATCGAAAGACGATAGTCCATAGCTCAGAGATGGGTCGATGGGATTGACCTCCTCGCCAAGGTTGGAGGCGTCGTCGAGCGCCTTACTGTAGGTATACCCGGCAAATAGTTCCACACGAGCACCGGTGTGGCGAAGACTGACCTGCAGCGAGTTGTAGTTGGACTTTCCAATGGTGGCCTGGTAGGTATCGCTCCCGAAAGCCGGTCCTAGCGGACTGCGAGTTCCATTAATTACCTGTCCAGAGGCCGTGGTGTAAACGTTGTTTTCACCGAATGGTCCACAAGTCGGGGATCCGGGCGCAACCTGGCTGGGCTGGCTCAAGCTGAGACAGAGCGCCGGATTACCAGGATTGGCTTCGATCATAACCAGCAGCCGATGCCCCTGGTTGCCGATGTAGCTGGCGCTGAAGACAGTTTGCGGCCCCAGTTGCCGCTGCAGCGACAGCATATATTCTTCAACATACGGGATACGATTTGTGGTCGCGTATCCCGGTATGCCGGTGATCGGCTCGTACTGCGACCAATTGATACTGTTGTTCGGCTGGCCGGCGGAAGCCACGCCTGTGGCCAGGTTCGCCGGAAATGGCTGGCCCACAAACTGTCCCGAAGACGCGGTGACGAACGGAGTTCCGAACAGCGGTGGCGCGGGGCTGGAATAGGTAATACCAAAGGGCGCATTACCGGCCAAAATGCCGATGGATAGCGCCTCAATCGCTTCATAGTACATTCCATAGCCGGCTCGAATGCTCGTATTGCCCGGCCCGCCCAGAATCTTACCTAGTAACGAGTCCTTACCTACATCCAGCGAATAAGCCAGCCCAATGCGGGGAGCGAAATCCAGATTGCCGGGGGGAGCC
Organism: Terriglobales bacterium; assembly: GCA_030043575.1. Taxonomy (GTDB): domain Bacteria; phylum Acidobacteriota; class Terriglobia; order Terriglobales; family Acidobacteriaceae; genus Bog-257. The sequence goes on along the minus strand of JASHXK010000140.1, from coordinate 26,701 downwards.
AAAGTTCGCGGAACGCCCGCATCACCGGGAAAAAGAATCCCCGCGGGCGCTCCCGGAAATACTACTGACTGCTTGCCCGGCTCAAAGGTAGAAATTCCGTTGTTGACCTCGTACCACGGCTCAATGCGGTCCCATCTTAATCCCAGGTTTAAAGTAAGATTCGAGCTTAGCCGCCAACTATCCTGTCCATAAATTCCCCAGTACTTATTGCGGCCATAGAATGGCTGCAGTTGACTTTGATTGTATTGACTGGGAACGCCAAGCAGAAAGTCCGCAAAATCGGAACCAGTTTCGCTTCCGGTAAACAGGAAGCTGCCGTTGGATTGCGCTATGGGATTAGTGTTAATTTGATCGTAGTGAAATTCAATTCCCAGCTTTATGGTATGCCGGTCCACAATTTTCGAGAAGTTATCAATCCACTGAAAGGTATTGTTCACCTGCTTCAGCTCATTGGCGTTGGTTCCGATGGAGTAAGAATTGAAGATTATGTTTTCGACACCCTCACGCTGCGCGTCAAGCGGAACAATTCCAGCCGTACCCTCGCCCGTGACAAATCCCTGGGATGCGAGGCTTACCCCGAGACCACCAATGGGCTTGCCTAAGTCATTATTGTCTCTCATGTAGCTGAAGTGAAATTCGTTTACCGTACTCGAGCCAAAGGTCTTTGTGGCGCCCAAGCTTAGTAACTGGGACTGTCCTAGATAGAGGGCGTTGAATCCGGGTACACTTGCGCCGCTCTGGGCCACAGGATAGGGATTATTGAGCGTGTAGTTGTCCAGGAAATAGTAGGCAGTGAGTAATCCCCAGTTGCTGTTATAGTCCAGGCGGGCAGAACCTTTGTCGTCTTCTAAGGTCTCGTTATAGGCCGACGTGGAGAATGTGCTGCTGCCAACGTTGGGTTCAGGAATGTATTGCAGCAGGTTGCGCGCCGGCGCTGACCAGGCGGACACGGGGATTACTGCATTGGGCAACACGCATTGCGAGGAGCTGGTACAGCCGGGAGTATAGTAAGGTTCACCGGGATAAACTGTGTAGCCAAGCTCTTTCGACAGTGTGTTTGCCCAGCTTCGTCCAGTAACCGTTCCCGTCAGCGAGCTCGCTATGTCAGACAGGTTGCCCGCACGGTCCTGAAGCGATGGGACAGGAATAAGTCCGGTCGGCACTCCTTCCGTCAACCGCGTACCCTGGTAGTCGACGAAGAAAAACAGCTTCTCCTTTCGAATAGGTCCGCCAAGGGTACCGCCAAATTGGTTCTGGTTGAAGGTTCCCCGGGTCGGGGAGAAGTACTCGCGCGCGTCAAGATCGGTGTTCCGCAGAAATTCAAATACATCACCGTGAAACTGGTTGGTGCCCGACTTGGTAACCACATTCACATGTCCGCCGGTGTATCCTCCGTACTCCGCATCGAAGTTACTGGTCAGGATACGGAACTCGGCGATGGAATCCAGGTTGGGAATGATTGACGTTCCACCGTTGACATCTTCTTCCACGTCACTTCCGTTGACGATGAAGGCGTTGGAGAACTCACGCTGGCCATTGATGGAAACGGTTCCGGGATTCAGGTCGCCGGACGGGGAAAGCGCGCTGACCCCAACATCCTGTTCTGTGTCGGGGGTCAAGGACGTGGCGGGCGCGACCCCAGGCTGCAGCGATAATAGGTCCGTGTAACTACGACCGTTCAGGGGAACCGCCGTCATCTTCGTATCCTTGATGACCTCACCGATCTGCGTATCGGAGGTTGCTACCTGCACCGTGCCGCTGCTGACCGTGATCGCTTCCTGGCGTTCTCCAACCTGCATCACCACGTCAACATTGACCTTGGCGTTGGTATCAACTACCAGCCCGGTTCGCCGATAAGTCTTGAACCCCGGGCTCTCTGCCAGAATGTCATAGCGGCCGACGGGCAAGTCGGAAAACGAGTAGAAGCCAGAATCGTTGGTGGAGACCCGGTAGTGCACGGCGGTGTCGAGGCTGATCGCGGTAATCAGCGCATTACGCACCACAGCGTTGCTCGAGTCCTTTACCGTACCCGAAACACTTCCGCCAGTGGCAGCCCAGCAACAAACACTCAGCCCGATAAGCACGCACGCGAGATAAAGCTGGATTTGAAGATGCAACAGCGATGCATTAACTATGCCAAAGTGCTGTGACAGATAGTGCCGCATGAGAAGTAACTTGCCCTGGAAATGGCCTCGGCCAAGCTCGCCAACGATTCGTCCCTGGTTAAGCCAAATATGACAGCCAAATTACTAATGAAACTCAGTTGCATTATGACGATCCAACTTATTTATTAGGCGTCATGGCGACCAATATGGTCAAGAGGTCGGCCAATTATTCATTGCATGTTTGCTGTAACAATCTGCATCGTCGATGCCTGTGCCCAAACTTCCTCTAGTCTGTCGATGTGCACGACACTAGCTAGTCTTAAGCGTCGGCCTTGGCATGTTAGTAGGCGCTATGTACGTGGTCGCTCGGCAACATGTTCGTGAACCCTCTATCGGGAAAGACGCACTCCTTGCAATTCATGCCGAAAGTGCGCACCAACCCACAGACGAGTTAGTGACTATAATTTGCTCTTGGGGCGAGAGTAATCGGGACAGAGAACGTGATCGTGTGGCAGGAGAGCAGTCATGTCTCTAAGCAAGCCGTGCTTTCTCACGACCTTGGTCGTGGTTGTTGCCTTTGGGGCAGTGCTAAAGTTCGACGTTCAGACGAAGGAAGCGGCTGCACGGACACCGAATTTGTGCCCGTACCATCCAGCGGCTGCTTCCGATGAGTCGTCCCGGTATAGAGATCAGCCCGGGGATGAGGTGGCGCGCTCAAACTTTGTATTTCAAGCGAATAAGGAAATCCGATCTGGCATTTTTGTTCCGGTGCAATCACAGAATCCCGACAATCTCGGCACCGGGAAGTTGCTGGTGGCAAGCCGTACCCTGGGCGATCCCAATTTTGCCGAAACTGTAGTCCTGCTGGTTCGCTGCGATGCCGACGGCGTCGTCGGGCTGATCCTTAACCGGCGCACCGATATTCCGCTCTCACGCGTGCTGGAACAGTTAAAAGCAGCGAAAGACCGTTCCGACCCGGTTTATCTCGGTGGTCCCGTTGAAACGTCGGCGGTGTTTGCCTTGCACCGGTCGACGGCTAAGCTGGACGGGGCTGAGCAGGTTTTTGGTGGAGTCTATTTGATTTCCACCAAGACCGTTTTCGAAAAAGTCATCTCCGCTCGACCTGACTCTGGCGCTCTTCACGTTTATTTAGGCTATGCCGGCTGGAGCAACGATCAACTACGGAAGGAAGTAGAACTGGGGTCGTGGTTCATCTTCCAAGGGGATGCCCAAACAGTTTTCGATGCGGATCCGAATTCTTTGTGGCGGCAAATGATCAAGAAAACGGAGCTCAAGTTGGCGGGCTACAATCCTGCCGATGCCCAGGCATCAGCACTTAGGTTGTTGAACTGGTCCCCACGGCAGAGAAATTCAAGTTCGGAAATCCTGGCCGGCAAACTCGGATCTCGCCCGTCAGGCGGTTCTCGAACATGTTTTACCTTCGAGGTTCGGCATGCTAGCATTTCCACCGCGCTAAGGGAGAGCGACGCGCCATGCGAATGCTGATGCAGATATCTATTCCAGCAGAAGCCGGAAATGCGGCAGCCCGGGCGGGCACTTTGGGGATCTCCATGCAGAAGATCCTACAGGCGATGAAAGCCGAGGCTGCCTATTTTACTGCCACGTCCAACGGCGAACGGGGTGGATTTATTGTCTTCGACCTTGCCGATCCTTCGCAGATTCCGGCAATCGCTGAGCCGTTCTTTCTTGCCTTCAATGCCAAGCTGTGGCTTTCTCCGGCAATGAATGCGCAGGATTTGGCGAATGCGGCTCCGGGAATCGAAAAAGCAGTCAAGGAGTTCGGCAAGACAGGTTAGACATTTCAGGGCTACCACACTGTGTTAGTACTACATTGTGGTAATGCTACATTGTCGGACTTAATCGGCCAGGATGAAGTGCAAGGGCATTCCGGGAACCTCGATGATTGCTCCCGAGGCCGAAAGTAACAATAACGGCTCCGGCACAAGCAGCGAATATTCGAATTACGGTATCGCCGCCACGCTGACCAGAGTGGCCGCCTGCAGCGCGGCTTCCAGAGTACGTCCTGCCAGAATCTTGCCGCTGCTGGAGGGGACGATGAGGATATCGTTGGCCTCCATGGGAAGGTCGGGGACTTTGGCCTGCAACATTTTCTTCAGGTCGATCTGCTTTTCGGTCATCCCCGTCGGTTCTTTGCGCAAGATTCGGGCCCCAGTCAGCTTCGCTGTGCGGCCCGTGCCTCCCGCCAGCGCCAGGGCCTGAAGCACCGTCAACCCCCCGGAATCCATCAACACGCCGCTCGGCCGCAACACATCGCCCACGACATAAACGATATCCGCCTTGCGCACAATAATGGTATCGCCCGGATAGACAGCAACGTTGGTTTCGGAATTGTCCTCAAGGTTGCGCGGCAGCTCAACCGTGACTGGATTCGAGGAATCGCTGCGATGTGTGACGGTGAGGCTGCGTCCCGCCTTGTCGGTCAAGCCTCCCGCGGCTGAGATCAGGTCGAACAGATGCTGCCGCCCGAGCACGGGATAGATGCCAGGCTTCGCCACCTCCCCGAGCACGGCTGCGCCCTGCGAAGCGTACTCCAGCACGAAGAGCGTGACGTGCGGGTTCTTGACAAAGGAACCCAGGCGGTCTTCGATCGCGGTCTGTGCCTCTTCAGCCGTCAAGCCAGCCACGTGCATATAGCCGACTAGCGGGCAGTACATATCGCCTTTGCTGGAGACGCGCGTCTTGGTTGTCAGCTCGGGGATGTTGTAGACGGTCATCTCCACCAGGTCGCCGGCACCGATGGTCAGCTGGCTGGCACCTGCCGGGGTGTTCGGAAGGGTTGGTTGCTGGACGTCCTGACCCTGCGATTGGGCGCCGGTATTCGGCGTGGTCGAAGCGTCCTGCGCCCTGACCTTCACAGAGGCCGTGCAACATGCGATGGAGAACAGAATGACGGCTGGAGCTTTACCCAACACCGGTGAAAAGTACCTCACGAGGCCCTGATGACTTTACAAGTCCCCACAGTTTAGCACGGCCCGTAAAGCTGAGTAAGCGCGAACCGCGGCTGGTAGCGGCGCACACTTTAGTTGTATCGCTCGTCAGCCAGCTCCACCGCCAGCGCCTTGTCTGGCTGTGTCGCAAGTCTCTCGATCACGTGAATCATTCTCGGGAGCAGAGCATTCTTAGAAAATTCACTCGCGATGTTGCGCGAGGCGATGCGTGGGTTTTGGGTGTACGCATCCAGGATGATCCTGGTTGCTCCCTCCACATCGCCGTGTTCACACCAATCCCCCAACCTTCGACTTGGCCTGCTGGCCATGATGTCCGTGATATGGCTTTCTCCGGGACCGATATACAGAAAGCGCTTGCCGACTGCTAGGATGTTATAGATCTTGCACACATGAACAATTCCAACAAAGGGCATACCGGCAACGACCACCTGTAAGTCGGCAGCGGATAACGAAGCCGACAGTTTTTCCAGCGGCTGATAAGGAAGACAGTGGACATTGTCCATGTGTTTCGCGGACGCCCAACCCTGGACCTTCTGAAACTCGCTACCCCCGCCAATGAAGCAAAAAACGATATTCTCCGGATCCTTACTTTGGGCGAGACGTTCGGCAGCGGCCATGAGGGTATCCAGCGGGTGACAGGGACTGTGATTGCCGGAATACATAACCACAAACTTGTTGGTCAATCCTAAGGACGCGCGAAAGTCGTTCCGGCCGCGGGCATCAAAGTGCACCTGATCATCGTGGGACCACGGTGGAATCACACTGATCTTTCCTTCAGCTACCTGTTTGGCAAGAACACGATCCTTCATGAAACGATCAAGCACAACAATCCGGTCAGCACGATGCAGGCTGTAGGCAAGCATGCGCGAAAGGCAACGAGCCCGCCGCGACCTCGGCCGCAGCCAGCCGGCGGCGATGGCCTCGTCGGGGTTGATGTCCATCAACCACAGGAAAAGATGCCGGGCCTTCAGCGGTACAGCTAATGCGGCAACGAAGGAGATTAACGGCGGAGAAGTCAGTGAGATGATCGCGTCAACCCGTGGCATGAACAGCAGCCGCAAGCTGCAGCCAAGTATGAACGTAGCAAAATCGGTGGCGCGACGCCACTTCGCACTTTTGCCGAGAGTGGTCGACCAGATCCGCAGGATCTTCACATCGCGCCAGGTCTCACGAGCAGGAAAGATCATGTCCGGATTGTCATATCCTCGCCGGCCGCAAATGACCGTCACCTGGTGGCCTGCCTCGGTCAGTCCTGCGGCCAGATCGCTGGCGTGCTGCGCCGTGGAGACAACGTCCGGATAAAATGCCTGATTCAGAATCAGTATCTTCATGGTTCACGCCGGCTACCAGACGGCTGGCTTTCTACCATGCAATTACCCAGAAACAGCACATCCATGCGCGTGCGTAGGAAGCAATTGAGGGCATCCTGCGGACCGCACACGACCGGCTCGTCCTCATTGAACGAGGTGTTCAGCACAACGGGAATGCCGGTCAATGCCTGGAAATCGGTGATCAGCTGGTGATAACGCGGATTGGTGCAGCGGGCAACGGTCTGCAAACGCCCCGAGCCATCCACATGCGTCACCGCGGGAATGAGCTTCTGTTTCTCTTCCTTGATCTGGTAGACCATCAGCATGTCGGGCGAAGGGTGCGTCTGCTCGAAAAAGTCGCCTACCTGCTCCTCCAATACCGAGGGCGCGAAGGGACGAAAGGGTTCGCGCTTCTTGATGCGCGCATTGAGAATGTCTTTCATCTCGGCCCGCCGCGGGTCGACCAGAATGCTGCGGTTCCCGAGGGCGCGGGGACCAAACTCCATGCGCCCCTGGAACCAGCCCACGATCTTGCCGTCCGCAATGGATTGCGCCGCAAGCCGTGTCAACTCGGCATCGCTCAGCTCTTTCCATGCCACTCCCGCGCCTTTCAGCACAGCCGCAATCTCCGTATTGGAAAACTCCGGACCGGTATAGGCACTCGCCATTATGTAAGAACGCGGCTGTTCGAGAATGGCGTTGTGGACGTAGTAACAGGCGCCCACTGCGGTACCGGCATCGCCGGCAGCCGGCTGGACGTAGAGTTGCCGGAAGGGCGTGTGCAAGAGGATTTTGCCGTTCATTACCGAATTGAAAGCCACTCCGCCGGCCAGACACAGAGTATCCAACTGCGTGCGCTTATGCAGTTCGCGCAATACGTGAAAACTGACTTCCTCGAGCCGTGCCTGCAACGATGCCGCAATATCCTCATGTTTGGCCGCCAGCGGCTCTCCCGCGGTACGGGCCGGGCCAAAGGTCTCCTCAAACTTCGGCGAAAAGATACGGCCAATCGTCGGCGACCCCTCATCCCAGGTCATGGTTACTCCCTCGGTGTGGTGGAGAAAGTAGTCGAGATTCAGCGAAAAACCTGCTTTGCCATCGGTGCGAACGATGTCGCGGAACTGCTCCAGATAGCGAACCTTCCCATAGGGCGCCAGGCCCATAACTTTGCCTTCGTCGCCGTACTTTGGGAATCCCAGGTACTGGCTGGTGGCGGTGTAGACGATTCCCACAGAATGCGGATACTCCACCTGTCCAAGCACGGTCATCCGCGTGCCATCCCCAACGCCCCACATGGTGCTGATGAAATCGCCAAAGCCATCGATCGACAAGATGGCGGCGCGCTCAAACGGCGACACATAGAAGCAACTGGCCATGTGCGCTTTGTGGTGCTCCACGTTGTGGAATTGAGCCCGGATGGGCAGTGGCACACCCAACGCTTCCGACAGGGCCTTGGGGATATCTCGTACTCTGGCGGCGTTGGCTAAACGGTCGCCAATCACACCAGAAAGTTTGCCGATCCGCTTCAGCGAATAAAGAATTTTCTTATGGAGATGGGCGGAAGGATTGCGAGAGATGGCAATGTGATCGATGTCCTCGAGGCGAGCCTGGGCCGCCTCCAGACACCACCGGATCGCCGCGCTGGGAAATCCAGCACAATGCTTTTTTCGATTGAAACGTTCCTCTTCGGCGGCGGCCACCAGTTGCCCATCGTGCACGATGGCGGCGGCCGCGTCGCCGTGGTATGCATTGATCCCCAGTATGAACACGGAGTTCTCGCGCTTGCGCAGTCAGAAGTTTTGGGAGACAGTCTTGCCGCTCTGGGCGTAGGCTAACTAGCGGCGGTCGAAAACGTCAACACTTTTTTGACAATTCTGTTCAGAACGTGACCACTATATCAGCTAGGCTGCCCAAAATCATACTCATCGGAATTGAAACAGGTACCCGCGCTGGCTGGAACCGCTCAGTTTGTGTTGTAATAGGATAAATTACTATGCCGAAGCTGAAAACACATAGCGGAGCTGCCAAGCGCTTCAAAAAAACAGGTACGGGCAAGATCAAGCGCGGTCACGCGTTTAAGCGCCACATCCTGACGTCCAAGGGTACCAAGCGTAAGCGCCAGCTCGATGCCGATACGATTCTCGATAAAGCAGATCAGAAGAAAATCGAGCGGATGATTCCGTACAACTACTGATCGCAACGCCGCATGGTGCCGCATCCGGCGTCGGCCACCAGGCCACGACGGCCAACAGCGTGTGAAGAGGTATATCGGCCCCTCCTAAGCCCGGTATTCCGGGGCCCCCGACAAGCGCCGGTTTTGCGCTTGGCGGGGTGGTCGAGCGCGGTCACCTTCTTACCTCCAGCCGCTTAGCAGAAGTTGAAAAGGAGATGCAATGCCTCGCGTAAAACGTGGTACCAAGCGCCGCGCGCGCCGCAAAAAGATACTGGAGCGGGCAAGCGGCTATTATCTGACAAAATCAAAGCTCTACCGTTCAGCGAAAGAGTCGGTGGAGCGCGGGCTGAAGTTCGCCTACAGCGGCCGCAAGCAGAAGAAGCGCCAGTTCCGTTCCATCTGGATTGTGCGCATCGGCGCCGCCGCCAAGCTGAACGGGCTCAGCTACAGCAAGTTCATCAGCGGACTGAAGAAGTCGGGTGTCGATCTCGATCGCAAGATCCTTGCCGATCTCGCGGTCAACGATCCCACTGGGTTTAAGGCGCTGTGCAATCTGGCGCAAAGCGCCTCGGCAGCATAAGCCCTTACCCCATCGCGCCAACAGCGGGCACGCTGGGGACCCCAGTGCCGCCCGGTCCGGGATATTCGCAGTCAGGAACGGGCGGCCGAAATGGCCGCCCGTTGTGTTTTAGTTTCGCGGAGACACAGAGGACACGGAGAAGAGCAAGAAACTTTTGTTCTTCGAATCGGTGCTTGAGGCTGACTGGACCGAGTCCCGCTTGCGGGACGGCAGCAAGATAGCCCAGCATGGAGCGCCTTATCGGGGTCCTCAACGAGCACCGGTTTTGTGCTCGTTGGGGTGATTAGGCGCGGAATGCTGGGTGGACTTGGTTTGATAAACCTGAGCCCCTTCAGGGGCGGCAGATGTCCAGCAGGGCCGTGAGGCCTGCGTCTCGCGGGCTGAAAGCAGGTCCCTCCGCTTCCGGCTGAAGCCGTCGGTCGGGATGACATCTCCGAAAGGGAGGACCGAGTCTCGCGCAACCGGGGTCCCCATTATGCGCCGGGTTTGCGCGTAATGGGGTGGAAGCGAGACGGAAGAGGATAGCCCAGCGCTTCAGCGCTGGGTAGGGCGATATACAATGCCGAGTCCCTTTAGGGACGGCAGATGAGCAGCAGGCCTTAAGGCCTGCGTCTCGCGGACAAAACACAAATTCCGCGCCGTCTAAAAGGCCGGGATGAACTTGAAGACAAACGCCATGTACTCGGTTCCCAAACTCGAAGACTACTCCCCAGATGGCTTAGAGAGAGCCCGCAACGAGTTCTTGTCGGCGCTCGACACCGATGTGCTAAACGCGACCACGGAAGAAGAGTGGAAGGCCGCGAGAGATCGTTGGATGTCGCGCAAGAGTGGTCTCTTATCGCAGATCAACGACACTTGGTTGAAGTCATCTCCTCCGGAGCACCGACGCAACACCGGTCAACTCGTTAATGAGCTCAAGGAGATCGTTACCGGGCAATTCTCTCAAACCCCAGACGCTATTCTTGGGCGAACCAAAAATCAGGCGCTCGCCGCCGAGCGCCTTGACATCTCCCTCCCCGGCATCCAGCGCGCCATCGGCGTCAAACATCCCGTGCTGCGCGTGATGGACGAGATCGTCGCCGTCTTCAAGGCCATGGGTTACTCCGTCGGCGAAGGTCCCGAGGTCGAGACCGACTACTACAACTTCGAGTCGCTCAACTTCCCGCCCAACCATCCGGCGCGCGACACCCAGGACACGCTGTTCATCGCCGGCCAGGAACGCAAACCGGCGCGCGAGCGTCTGCTGCTGCGCACGCACACGTCGCCGGTGCAGATTCGCACCATGGAAAAGCAGGCGCCGCCGCTGCGCATCGTCATCCCCGGCAAGGTGCACCGCAATGATCCGCTGGACGCCACGCACTCGCCGCTCTTCCATCAGGTCGAGGGCTTGGCGGTGGACACCAACATCACCTTCTGCGATCTGAAGGGCACGCTGGACCACGCCATGAAGGCCCTGTTCGGCTCGTCGGTGAAGACGCGCTTCTACCCATCGTTCTTTCCCTTCACCGAGCCGAGCGCCGACATGCAGGTGAGTTGCATCTTCTGCGGCGGCAAAGGCTGCCGCACCTGCAAATTCAGCGGCTGGATCGAGTTGCTGGGCTGCGGCATGGTCGACCCGAACGTCTTCGAGTTCGTCAAGGACAATGGCTACGACTCGTCGAAGATCTCGGGCTTCGCCTTCGGAATGGGCGTGGAGCGCATCGCGCTGCTGAAGTATGGCGTTGAGGGAATTCAGTTGTTCTATGAAGGCGATGTGCGCTTCCTGGAGCAGTTCTCATGACGTCGTCGGCATTGATTTTTGAGCGAGCTGTCGGCGCAGTTTTATTTCTTGCAGGGGCAAGCGGGTGCGGTCTCGCTAGTTCTATCGTTCTCAGCGATATGGTTGAGGACATTAACAAGCTTTCGCCAAGGGAGGAGCAGGAGAGCCCAGTCGGTTGGTACCCACCGAAAATGCTTCGTGTACTACGCAAATATCGGATGTTGTGCCCGGACGGCAATCGGCTAAGTACCTTGACTCGGCTGAGGATCATCGGGCCAACTCTGGCAGTGCTTGGTGTAACTCTCATGTTGGGTCGCAACTTCTTTGGATTTTGACTTGCCGCAGCCCCAGCGCCGCAGGCGCGGCATATCTTAGCCCAGCGCTTCAGCGCTGGGTAGGCAGCAAGAATGGCCCGAGTCCCTTTAGGGACGACAGATGGTCAGGCGGGTTTCAACCCGCCATACGAACGCTATGAGAATCATTCCGTCATGGTTGCGCGAATTCGTTGATATCGCGGTTGACGATCGTCAACTCGCCGAAGATCTCACTTCGGCGGGCATCGCGGTGGAGTCTGTTCAGCAAGAGAACGGTGAGACCATCTACGAGATGGACCTGACGACCAACCGCGTCGATGCGATGAATCACTACGGTGTCGCGCGCGAAGCGTCGGCGATCTACGACATCGAACTGAAGAAGGTTGAGCCGCGACTTCCGAAGCCAAAAGTGCGCCGTTCTCCTCCGCCGAATGTGTCGGGGCCGATCGGGATGACCAGCTTCGCGGAGGAACTGAACACTGCGGATACCGGTACGTTCCCCATCGTCATCGAAGACCCGCACGGCTGCGCCCGTTATACGGCACGCGTCATGCGTAACGTCAAGATCGGCGCTTCGCCGGATTTGATCGTCAAGCGCCTGGAACTTCTGGGATCGCGGTCGATCAACAACGCAGCCGACGCGACCAACTACGCGATCAACGAGCTCGGCCATCCCACGCATGCCTTCGATCTCGACCTGCTGGAAGGCGGCACGGTCATCGTGCGACGCGCCCGCGAAGGCGAAGTGCTGAAGACGCTCGACGGCGTCGATCGCAAGCTCACGACCGAAGATCTCGTCATCGCCGATGGAAAAAAACCGGTCGCGCTCGCCGGCGTGATGGGCGGCTTCGACACCATGATTACCGAAGGCACGAAGAATGTCCTGATCGAATCCGCGTGGTTCGAGCCGTGGACCGTGCGCTCGATGGCCAAGCGCCACGGCATGCACACCGACGCGTCGCACCGCTTCGAGCGGGGCGCCGACTTCGGCATCACGCCGCTCGCCTGCGATCGCGTGGCCGAGCTGATTCTGCAAAGCGCCGGCGGCGAGCTCGACGGCGTGCGCATCGATACGATTGGCCGCGAGTTAAAGCGCCCGCCGCTTCCCCTGCGCCACTCGGAGATCAAGAGAAATCTCGGCATCGACCTTGCACAGCTCCAAGTCGAACGGATTCTGCGAAGGCTTGGCTTCGAAACGAATGGAACCGCAGATCCCTCGGCTCCCCCCTCGGCAAGCTCGGGGTCCGCTCGGGATGACAATTTCGGAGAGGGAACGAGTAACCGCCTCAGCGTCCACGTTCCCACCTGGCGTCTCGATGTCGAGCGCGAGATCGATCTGCTGGAAGAACTTGCTCGCATTTACGGCTACAACAATTTTCCCAATACGCTGCCCGCGTTCACAGGTGGTGTAGTCGAATTGCCCGACGAGCCCAAGAACGCCAAGGTGCGCGAGATCATGCTCGCACTGGGTTATGACGAGGCAATCTCGATCACATTCATCCCGGAGCAAGAGGCGCAAACGTTCCTGGATTCGTCATCTGCCAAAACACATGCCGACGCCGCGCCCGAGCCGCTCGCCGTTGCCAATCCGCTGAACGAAGAGTCGGCTTACATGCGAACGTCGCTGCTGCCCGGCCTCATCAACATGGTGGCGTACAACCTGAATCGCGGCACGACCAACGTGCGCTTGTTTGAAGCGGGCGAGATCTTCGAGAAGCTCGGCGAGCGGCACGACGAGCGTCGGCATCTTGGATTCGCAGCTACCGGGGACGCCATCACGAAGAGCGTGCATCGAACTCAGCCCGAACCCTACACGTTCTTCCACATGAAGGGGGACATGGAGAAGATGTTGTCGGCGTTCGAGCACCAGTCGCTGCAATTCGACACCACGGTTCCTGCGTGCTTCCATCCCGGCCGCTCCGCGCGCGCGGAGATGGACGGGGCGACCGTCGCCGTCTTCGGACAACTCCATCCTCAACTGGCTGCGGAGCGCAAACTGCGGCAAGAGGTTTACATCGCTGAAGTCATGCTCGACCGCCTCTATCAGCATCGTTTGCGCGAGCCGCGCTATCAGCGCATCTCGAAGTTCCCTGCCGTCGGTCGCGATTTCTCTTTCGTCTTCGACGATGCCGTCACCTTCGAACGCATTCGATTTTCCGTCAGCGAGCTAAACCTCGGCGACGTGCAGAGCTTCGCTCCGGCGGAAGTCTATCGCGGCGAGAAAGTCGGCGCGGGCAAGTACTCGGTACTTCTCCATGCCGAATTCCAGTCGCAGGAACGCACGCTACGCGACGACGAAGTAGCCCAGTGGTCAACGCAGATCATCGCAAAGCTGGAAGCGCTCGGCGGCGTATTGCGCGCGCAATAGACCGGCCTTCGCTACAAGAAAATTGTCATCACGACCGCAGCGAGGGAATCTGCTTTTCGTCCGAGGTGAATAGACGCTGGAAGGTTTCTCATTACGTGCGACGTCTCCGATGCAAACATCCGCTTTTCTACCGCGCGGGGAAAAGCAGATCCCTCGCTGCGCTCGTGATGTCAATCTTCCAATTCACCGGTACCGGGCCGCTTTGGAAGCAGCCCACTACCAGCTGCTTTGAGAAGTATCCCACTACCAATTCGCCTGGCATTGGAGTGTGCCAGCGCTCCTGCGTTACGGCTGCGATTCCTTCGCCCAATAACTGGTGCGCGCCAGAACTGTCGTGCCTCCCGGTTCCTTCAATCGCACCGTTAACTGGTGCAATCCCGGATGCGGCCGCGAAGGCTGAAAGCTGAGCAGGTAACGGCTGTGCAGATGATTGGAGAAATTATTCATCCGCGCGTCGAAGCCCTTGGCTGAGTCGAACATCTGAAACTCGCCGCCGCTCTGAAAGGCGATGGCTTTCGCCGTGTTCTTGCGCATGGCTTGTGCGGCAAGCACTAGCGGCGCCAGCAGATCGGGACCCTCGTGCATTTCTGTCTGCTCCGGATGCAGATCGGGATTGTTGTTGCCCTTGAGCGTGTCGAGCACGTTCGACTTCGATGGCGAGAACGCCAGCGTGTAGACAACGACGTTGCTGTCGCCGATGGCTTTGATCACGTCTTCGATCTTCGCCGAACGGCTGCCATGGTCGCGCGTCTCGCTGATCAGCAGCAGCACGCGCTTGCGATCCTGCGGCACGCCGTTCAGCATCCTCACCGAATAATTCACCGCATCGAGAACAGCCGCGCCGCCGTCGCCGGGCTGCAGGCTGTTCAAGGCGCCGGTGATTACGCTCTCGTTGCCGGTGAAATTCTCGACGGCATGGACCTCGCTGTCGAAGGCAACGATGGCGATCTTCGAATCGGGTTGCGACAGCACCGGCTGCAACATGGCGCTGAGTCCGTGCATACGAGGCAACTCGAAGTCAGCGCGGCGCCCGCATTGAATGGCGACCACGAGCGACACCGGTTCCGACTCTGCTGCTTCATCGAGGTGAACAGTCTGAGCAACACCATCATCCTCAATAACGAAGTCCTTTGCCCGGAGGCCATAAACGACTTCGCCGGCCTTGTCGCGCACAAGAGCGGGAACCAGTACCACGTTGGATTGCGTGCGGAAGGTCGGCTGCTCCTGCGCTACCGCGAACGGGAGCGAACAGCAAATGCAAATTGCGATCCAGAAGGCAGTTAAGCGGCGAGACATGGTCGAGCGGTCCAGACAAACAAACCCTATTTTGGCAATCGAGTTGCGATTCGACTGCAAGTGACGGTACTAGTCGCGGTCTGGAGCGCCGTTAACCGCCGTCGCATCTACATAGTACACATAATGGAAACGCAAGTTCAGGAGCGCACCAGCATCGAGCGACGGCTTCTCAGTGCCGAACTGACGAAATCTGTGTGGCTGTCGCCGCAGACCAGGCACCTAGAGTTCCGCGTCGCTGGCGTCGACGATTTTCTATTCATCCCCGGGCAGTTTATTTCGATCAAGCAGCCGAAACCCGATGGCAGGGTGCACACGCGTGCCTATTCCATCGCTTCGGCGCCGCGTGGCGACGCGACCTTCGATATCTGCCTGAATCGGATTAAGGACGGGTTTCTTTCGAACTGGCTGTGCGACCTTGAGGTTGGCGCAAGCATAACCTTCCACGGTCCACATGGGCTCTTCGCGATGCGCGAGCGCAAAACCGATGCCATCTTCATCGCCACGGGTACCGGCATTGCTCCGATTCGCAGTATGATTCAGTGGCTCTTTGCCGAAACAGAACGCAATCGCGCGCATGAGTTTTGGCTGGTCTTCGGGACGCGCTACGAGAGCAGCATTTATTACCGCGATGAGTTTGAAGAAATCGAGTGGCGTAATCCCAACTTTCATTACATCCCTACGTTAAGCCGCTGCGGCGATGGCTGGGCAGGCTGTCGAGGTTATGTGCAGGATCATGTGCGCCAGATAGTCGCCGCGCGCGCGAATATGCAGGCATACATCTGTGGTTTGCATCAAATGGTGAACGCTAACCGCCAGCTGCTGACCGAGGAATTAGGGTGGGACACCAAGCGGATTGTCTTTGAGCGGTATGACTAAGCGCCGGGCAACTTGGTTGTGACACTGCCGAAGCATAATCACGACCAGCGTTGCTCGACGCCTTTCCCTGCAACGTCAGAGTGCGGCCCCAAGCTAAGGCTCGCCTCGGGCCGCTACCATTCGTCGACTAGCTATATATAACTACGCTTGCTTGCGGGTCTTCTCCTGCTCCCAGGACTTCTCGTGCTCTGACTGCGGGTTCTTCTGCTGTCCCTGCTGATGCTGACCCTGCTGACCCTGCTGTCCCTGCTTTGGATTCGAGTCCTGCTGACCCTGCTTATTACGATCCTGATCCATACGTGAGTCTCCTTTTCATAAGTCCACTACTCTAGCAGTAGTTCTACTTGGGTTCGTCTTGCTTGCTCTTACTACGATGGGAACTGGTGGCGGCAAGATGCCCCAGCTCAGTTCGAGCTATTGCGCTGAATGAGGCAACAGTCGTGACATCCAGAGAATTTAGCTCGAAATCGGAAATACCTGCGGCGCGGATTCAAATTCTGTGAAATCCCTTTTGGTTTCTTCCCAACTAGCCAACGCGCCATCGCGATTACACATCTATCCGGCTGCAATGATCGTGACTGCACGATTGAGGGCCTTTGATGCATCGCCAGCCTGCTGCTGTTCTGTGTGTGTGGGTGTTCACTTGTCTACTTCTTTTATCACTGGTTGCTTGCGGAGGCGGAGCCAGCAATAGCGAGGGCGGCGGAAGCAACAACGGCAGCGGTGGAAGCACCGGCGGCGGAACAGGAGGCGGTGGCGGCACAACCACCGTTTCCGTTGCAATCTCCCCGACCAGTGCAACCCTCAACGCGAATGGCACGCAGCAGTTCACCGCGACGGTTACGGGGTCGAACAATACCAGTGTTACCTGGCTGGTGAACAACGTCACCGGCGGCAGCGCCTCCACCGGCACCATTTCCACATCCGGACTTTACACCGCGCCAGCGCCATCGACTGCCATCCAGGTCATGGTGACCGCCGTTTCGGTGGCCAATTCCAGCGCCAGAGCCAGCGCGCCCGTCACGGTCGCGGCAGCGGTCCCCACTATCACCTCTATTGCCGTAACGCCGAACCCCGCGACCTTCGCGGCCAACAACAGCCAGCAGTTCACCGCGATGGCGACGTATAGCAACAACACAATCGTTAACGTCACATCTACGGCAACCTGGACGTCCTCCAACAGCGCCGCGGCTACCATCGACGCTTCCGGCCTGGCCAGCGGCGTTGCGCCAGGCACTACCACCATCAGTGCGGCGGTCGGAACGGTCATAGGACGTGCTTCAGCCATAGTCACCATCGCTACCACGTCCGCCATCAACATCCCTACCTGGCATGTGGACACTAATCGCAGCGGACTGAATGCGAACGAAATCATCCTAACCCCGACGAATGTAATGCCCTCTGGTTTCGGAAAACTTTTCTCCTACCTGGTCGATGGCTACGTCTACGGCGAGCCCTTGATCGTCTCGAATGTCACCATCAACGGCACTTCACATAATGTTCTCTACGTCGCCACCGAGTACGACAGCGTATACGCCTTCGACGCCGACAATGGCGACCAAACACCGCTGTGGAAGACCTCTTTGCTCCAAGCCGGCGAGCTGCCGCTGAGCAACGGTCCAATTCAGCCATGGCAGGGCGTCACCTCGACCCCGGTCATCGACACCACCACCAACACGATCTACGTAGTCTCGACCGAGATCGCCAGCGGCGGCAGCGGCACCTTCCGCCTCAGCGCGCTCGACATTACCACCGGCGCACAGAAATTCGGCGGGCCAGTCACCGTCACGGCCTCCGTCCTCGGCAGTAACCCCAGCGGCAACGGGACCATGGTGTTTCTTACCACCAAATGCCTGCAACGCTCTGCGCTCCTGGAGGCCAATGGCAATGTCTACTTTGGCTTCGGTAGCTGCGCCACTGGCTGGCTGCTTGCCTATAACGCCACGACGCTCGCCCAGGTCGGCGTCTTCAACGCGAGTCCGAATCTTCCCGGTGAGGGACAATACGCCAGCGCGGGTGGCATTTGGATGGGCGGCGGCGGCCCGGTTGCGGACAGTTCGGGGAATGTCTACGTCACTACCGGCAACGGCCCGTGGGATGGACAAACGGCCTGGGGCGACTCTGTGCTGAGATTTCCTCCCAACCCAATTTCAGGTCCGAACGGAACCATGCAGCTCGTCGACTATTTCACCCCCGATGCCTACGCGTACATGAACTGCGCGGACGCCGATCTGGCGTCCGGCGGCCTGCTCCTCATCCCCGGTACAACAACCCTGGTCTCGGGGGGCAAGCTCGGCATGATGTACCTCAACAACTCCGGCAATCTAGGCCAGGAAAGCGACAACAATTCCGGGGCCGAGAGTACTAATTGGTTCGAGCCCGATCTCAGCCCGCCCTACGAAGCCAGTTGCACCGACAGCAGCGGAACCCACACGACGGACGTCAACTCGTACGAAATCTTCGGCACCAGCGCGTACTTCAACGGGAACGTCTACCTCGGCATCAGTCCGACGATCTCGACCACGGTTGCGCCAGTGCGCGAGTTTCCCTGGAACCCATCGGGGCTCACCCTCAGCTTCGGCGCGTATACTTCACCGAGCGTCCTGTTAAACACCCGCGGCACCACTCCGTTTATCTCCGCCCACGGCACCAGCAACGGCATCCTTTGGATGATTGACGAAGGCACTCCTCTGCAGGAGGGAAACTCGACCAGCGCTACGCTGCGCGCCTACGATATTGAGAATTTTCCCAACCAGATCTACAACAGCTCGCAGAACCCCGATGACATCCCCGGCTATGGCATCAAGTTCACCTCGCCGGTCATCGCCAACGGCAAGGCCTACATCTCCACTGGACATGACCTCACCACGGACCCGAATCCTCAGGGTGAGATCGACGTTTACGGTCTGAAGTAGTGGTCACGTCTAGTCGGTACTGCGAGCGTGCCGGACGTCTCTGGATTGCTTCCGCAGTGACGCGCTCGTGGTCAGCGTCGACGCGTCCCCAGCACGGACTTCGGTGGTCTTGAAAGTGCAGAAACCAATTCTTAGCGGCGATGGGCCCGGAGGGATTCGAACCCCCGACCAAGGGATTATGAGTCCCCTGCTCTAACCGCTGAGCTACAGGCCCGTCAATGGCTTACGGAAACCGCTTCTGCGAGTGTAGCGGATAGTGTAGCGGGCGGCAGTCGTTTTGCCTGATTTTCAGGCAGCGCGGCGGACAGCTGCAACCGCTCGAAAGCCCTCTCCACAGCCTCGGGACTCGGGTGAATATAAGGCTGCGATGCCGTGATGCTGCTGCTGTAGCCGGCAATTCGCATGATCGTGAAAGCATCCACGCCCGATTCTCCGAACCTTGTCAGCATTGTATGGCGCAATGAGTGGATTACAAAATCCTTGACAATTTCAGCGGTGTGAGGGCCTTTTGGTGAAGCTGGTTGGTGGGGTCACAAGGTAACGCTTCCCATCACCACCACCGCTTTCCTGCTCCCGCTCGGCTTCTACTAAAATGGCACGGCGAGCGACAACCGTATTACTGGATTAGCGACTCATCCACTCTGTCAGGGCGTGCTGACGCGAGAGGCGCAAGTTCCAACAGCCGCGACAGCTTGGCAGCATAGAAGGCCACCGTTTGGGGCTTGGTGTTGTGACGCACCTCGAAGTGCTCAACGAATCGTTTGGCAAACTCGGAGAACACCGAGGTGGCTTCCGCTTCACGATTGCGGCCCGCTCATCTGCAAGGTTGGCCAAGAACACGTGCCCGAAGTTATCCATACTCTTTGGAGTGCTGGGAGCGCTGGAGAGCCCAGAGCGGTCCAAAGAATTCGCCTCCTGCCCAGAACCGGACGCTGTCCCCCGCGGGCGGACAAGCGAGCGCTAGTGCGGCTGGTAAGCTGCTGATACTGCAGCGTCGGAGCTGGCAGGCCGGATGCAAGGCAGTATTTCACCACGCATATTCTGAGGAGCCAGAGCACCCAAATGTCAGCGTTCTTGCAGGACCTTCGCTACGCCCTGCGTCAATTACGCAAGTCGCCGGCATTCGCTATCGTGGCGATTGTTACGCTGGCGATCGGCATCGGAGCCAATACGGCAGTGTTCAGCGTTTTGCGGGCGGTTGTTCTGGCACCGCTGCCGTATCCGCAGCCTGACCAGCTAATCAATCTCTGGCTGTACAGCCGAACACTTAAGTATCCGGTTAATCCGTCGTATCCCGACCTGCTCGATTGGAAGCGCAGCGCGGGCTCGTTCCAACGGCTGACCGCATTCACCGCGCAGGATTTCGATCTGACGGCTCCGGGCGCGGCCGAGCATCTGAGCGGGATGCAAGCCTCGGCGGGATTCTTCGCGACGCTGGGCGTCAAGCCGGCGCTGGGGCGCGACTTTTCGCCGCAGGAAGATAGTGACAGTGGGACGCCGGTCGTCATCATCAGCGATCATTTGTGGAAGTCGCGTTTCGGCGGTAGCCCCGACGTGCTCGGCAAATCGATGACGCTGACCGGCGTCGACTACACCATCATCGGAGTCCTGCCGCCGCAATTTCGCTTTGAAGAGCACCAGGCCGACGTATACGCGCCGATCGGGCAACGCGGCCCACTGCTAAACAACGACCGCAGCATTCACAATGTCATCGGCATCGCTCGCCTGTGGCCAGGGGTAAGCCCATCCCAGGCCCAGGCGGAGTTGAATACGATTCAGGACAGCATTGACCGGCAGTACTCTGCAGTGGATCGCGGCATGGGCGTGCTGGTGGAACCAGTCAAACAGGTGGTGGTGGGCGATGTGCGCCCGACAATCCTCATCCTCACGGGCGCCGTCGCCATCGTCCTGCTCATTGCCTGTGCGAACGTAGCCAATCTCTTGCTGGCGCGCTCGACCGCCAGGGTACGCGAGTTCGCCATTCGCTCCGCATTGGGGGCCAGCCGCGCTCGCATGGTGCGACAGTTGATTACCGAGGCGACGCTGCTCTCTCTCACGGGTGCTGCATTAGGACTATTAATTGCCAAGTTCGGTGTAAAGGCTGCGCTTGCCATCTTTGCGCAAGACCTGCCGCGCAGCGAGCATGTCGGACTGCACCTTGCGGCCTTGGTGTTTACTATCGTTACTGCGATGGCCGCTGGGATTCTGTTCGGCCTGGTGCCGGCGCTCAAGAGTTCGAACGTCGATGTTGCTGGAGCGCTGAAGGACCGCGAGCGCGGGTTCAGCGGCGGCTACCATCGTATGCAGAGCATCCTCGTCGTTGCACAGATGGCGTTGACGCTGGTCCTGTTAGCCAGTGCCGGATTGCTGTTCCGCACCATCCAGCGGCTGTGGACAGTTAATCCCGGCTTTGAAGCGCAGCGCGTGCTCACCTTTAAAGTTGGCCTTTCGCCGGCGGTGATCAAGACGCCGGCCGACACCCGCCGTGCGTATCAACAACTGATGCAGCGGGTTCGCGAGATTCCCGGCGTTGAGGCCGCCGATATCACCTGCCTGCTCCCGTTCAGCCAGCAGGACAACTCAGGCCCCTTCTGGTTCGGATCGCAGCCGCCGGTTTCGATGGCCGAGGCGCCGCGCGCCATCTACTACTTCACGGGTCCCGATTACCTGAAGACTATGCAGATTCCTCTCCTGCACGGCCGCTATTTCACGGCGCAAGACAACATGGCGTCGGAGCCGGTCGTTGTTGTCGACAGTGTCTTCGCCCACAAATATTTTCCGGGGCAGGATGCCGTCGGCCAAAGCGTAACCGTCGCGCACTGGCACACCGCGCGAATTGTCGGCGTTGTCGGCGAGGTCAAGCACTGGGGATTAGGTTATTCGAAGCCGTGGACGCATCCGGCGATTTACGGTTCCTTCTATCAGCTCGATGACCAATGGGTGCCCGCATTTCGCGACAGCATGAGCGTCGCGGTTCGCACTCCGCTGGACACCGCGACCATCATGCCCGCCATCAAAGCGGCGATCTATGGAGCTGCCAACGATGAGCCGGTCTACGCCGTGCGTACTATGCAGGAGTACATCTCCGAGTCCCTGACCAGGCAGCGGTTCCCGATGCTATTGTTGGCAACGTTCGCCGCAATCGCGCTGGTGCTGGCTTCGGTTGGTGTCTACGGTGTGATCTCCTACTGGGCAAGCCAGCGCGTGCATGAAATTGGCACTCGCATGGCGCTCGGGGCAGAGAAGGGAAACATTCTGCGCCTGGTGGTTGGACACGCTGTCCGCATGGCGGCGGTGGCCATCGTGATCGGGGGCGCGGCCACGCTGCTGGTTACGCGGCTGCTGTCCAGCTTCTCGAGCCTACTGTACGGAGTGACCGCGAACGACCCGGTTACGTTCCTGTGCGTTGCTGTCATCTTAGGCGGGGTCGCGATCCTCGCGTGCTATCTTCCGGCGCGACGAGCCGCCTCCGTCGATCCTATGCAGGCGCTGCGGACTGAATAGTCCTCGCCACATCCGACTCTGCGCCGGGTCAGAGACCCTCGATGAGTGATATGCGGGTTTTATCGACAGTGATCAATCTGCAAATCTATCGGGGGGCGCCAAGGTTGATCTGGAAGACAACTCCGTCTCCGTATGTTCCTCCGTACACGGTCGTACCGTAAAGGTATCCATCCGGAGCCGTGACCGCCACTCCGCCATACGGTCTGCAGCCGCCGCTGATGCAACTGTTGAAGTCGTGGAGGTCGGTGTATGTCCAGCTGCCGCCGCTTGTGGGCGATAGCTCGAAAACGGTACCTATGCCTGTAGCGGGATATGGGTTTGTGCCGTATAGATTGCCGGCAGCGTCGATGGCCAAGGTAGAGTCAGGTCCCAGTGAACCTTGGGGTTCAAAAATGTAGAGTGTCTGGAAATTCCAGCCACTTCCTTGAGGTGAAAGCTCAAATATTGTTCCGCAGTTGGCGGTTGCTCCATAGAGGTTGCCCGCCGGGTCGAAGACAAGCCCGGCCATCGGACCACAGCCATCACTTCCCGAAAAGGAGTGGAGCACGGTTTCCGTCCAATCCCCCTGCGAGGGGGTTAGCTCGAATACAGTGCCCATGTTGTCGTCACCGCCGCCTGCGGTAGTACCGTAGAGGTTGCCGGCACTGTCCAGGACCAATCCGCCGGAGGGGTAGCTGTTGGCCGGAAAACTGTAGATTGTGCTTACGTTCCACGTGTCTCCCGAGCGCGTGCCCTCGTAAGCCGTACCGGCGATGTGATCGCCGCCCTCGGTGGTAGTGCCATAGAAGTTTCCTTGCGAGTCGAAAACGAGATTGCCGAACGGACTTGCGCCATCGCCCCCCTCGCCGGTGAAAGTGTGGAGAATGGTCTCATTCCACGGGCAAAGCACAGCACCGCATGCGGATGGTGGAGGGTGAAGGTTGAATACCCCGCCCAAGCTACCTTGGACACCCGCAGAGGCCGTACCGAAAGGCGTGCCATTGGGTCCTATGGTCACCCCGGCGGCGGGCTGACCGATTCCCTCGAAGCTAAAGAGCAGTTCGAGAATCCAAGAGCTATTGACCTGCTTCAGTTCGAAAACGGTGCCGAGCCCTGCCGCCCCTCCAGCGTACGTTGTCCCATATAGGTTGCCGGAGCTGTCTAAAGTCGGGCCGGCAAACGGCTGGGATCCATCTGGGCCGTTGAAGTTGTGAATGACCGCGAAGCTCGCTTGGGCATGGCCCATGGCTGTGAGCACTGCCCCAACGACCATGAGATGAACGACTCGGCTCACGCTCCCCAAATGCTTGGTCGTCGAGCAGTGTGGGATGAAGGACTTAAGGTTCGCGAGGAATAAGGCAATCCGGCGAATGGGTTGGCCCATGGCGACCTCCCTTTGCGACACACGGTCTTAGTGGAGGGCATTATAAGCCACATTACCGGACTTGGATCACTCCAAGATAGCCAAGAGCACGCCATCGTTGGCGATGACAAGCGTGGGTGTTCAAAAAGTACCTGACTTTGATGCTTGGCAGAATCATAATTAGAATCGCGATCACAATTAAGAGAGGAGCTGACTTAGCGGGCCGGAGGCTTACTAATGGGTTGCCTCGGTGTCAGCTGAGTCTGTGCTGCTTTCAAGTGCCCACTGTCGCTTCCTCTGCAGCGTGAGCGGGTGCGCCGGTCACTTCCGGCGCGGCCCCATGCTTGGGCAGCAGAACCACGTTACGCGACGATGCGATGGTGTCGCCGGCAGCGTTTCTGATTTCGACTGTGATGATCCCCAGGGTCTTCGTCGGCTTCTTGATGGTTTCGTCGAGCGACAAAGTAAACTCCAGTGTCTGCCCGACCAGCGCTGGCCGCTTAAACTGAATGTTGTGTTCCATCCAGACCGCGCCTGGATAGACGTCGGCGATCATCCCCGAAATCATCGCCGTGAAGAGGCCGCCGTGGCAGATGCGACCTTCAAATCCCAGTGCGCGAGCGGCGGTGCTATCCATGTGAATCGGGTTGTAGTCGTCGGCTAAGCGAGCAAAGGCAGCAACATCCGCAGAGGTAATATGTACGAACCTCTGAATCGGTTCCACGAGCTTTCTCCTTCCAACCGCTAAGCGCAGGTTCGCGCCCTATGTTCAGCTATCGGCACGCGGGTCGCGATTCTGCAGAGCGAGTCCCGTGGCGACCCAAAGATGCAATAGCTGAATTGGCCGGGTGTCCGATGTCGCTGGAGGCGGGATGATTCGAGGGCCGCTTGAGCCGGGCGCCCGGCGTGGTTATGCCGGAACCCTGCTCCTATTATGCGCCTTTTTCAGAAGAGAAGAACGCTACAACTCGCAACTTGCAGATTAGTCAAAGCAGAGCAGAACCTGGTTAGCTCTCACGGCATCTCCGGGAGCTGCCTCGACCGACTTGATCGAATGGGATGCCTCGGCGGGTATTTTGATTTCCATCTTCATTGCTTCGAGGACAAGCAATAGCTCGCCCGCTTCCACTTTCTGCCCCTGACTCACGCAAACGCGCGCCACCACGCCCGCCAGAGGGCTGCGGCAAACCTTGGTTTCGTCGACATCGGAAGATGCGCTAAGTTTGGCTGTGGGCAAAACCGCCGACTGCAATGCGGGCAGCGTCGCAGCGGAACCCTCCACTTCCTCCACCGCTTCTTCTACCTCAACATCGTATCCTTTGCCATCGACGATAACTCTAAGCTTCAAGATTCGAGCCTTTCCATACAGCCCAGACCACCAATGTATAGCTGGATTAACGGCCACGCTGAACGCGGTTATGGGATTCGTGCAGAAGGTTGAGCCCTGCGCTGGCCCATGCCTTCGAATCACGACGTAATTCCGAGGCCAACTTCACTGAGACAACGCGCATGTTTCTTCCAGCGAATACGCGCACCGCCTCATGGATGACCGCCATGATCTCAGGCGTAACACCACCCGCTGTTTCTGCCGAGGTCTGCTCCGGCGGTCGCTGCGATTTGTCCGGGTTACTCATGAGACCGTCCTTACATGAACACCAGCCGACCAAATTCGTTTAAAGCGGAATCAATCCGTGTTTTTTCTGAGGACGAAACTCACGCTTCGTGTGCAACGCTTCAAGCGCCTGAGACAGGTATCTCCGAGTTTGAGACGGCTCGATCACATCGTCGACTAAACGACGGCCAGCCGCAACAAACGGATTTGCAAATGTGTTCCGGTAACAGTCGATTAACTCCTTACGCTTCTGCTGGGGGTTATCAGCTGAGTCGATTTCTCTGCGAAAGACAATCTCCGCTGCTCCCTCGGCGCCCATGACCGCGATCTCAGCCCCCGGCCATGCCACGACGCGGTCGGCACCCAGATCCTTGCAGCACATGGCGATATAAGCGCCACCATAAGCTTTACGCAGGATCACCGTCAGCTTAGGAACGGTCGCCGCCGAATAAGCAAAGAGGATTTTGGCGCCGTGCCGAATAATTCCGCCATACTCCTGCTCGACACCTGGCAGGAAGCCAGGAACATCCACAAATGTCAGCAGCGGGATATTGAAGGCGTTGCAGAAGCGCACAAACCACGCGACTTTGTCCGAGGCGTCAATGTCCAAAACACCTGCCATTACGGCTGGTTGACTGGCAACGATACCCACGGACCGGCCCTGCAGACGAGCAAATCCAATCACAACGTTGGCGGCAAACCCCGGTTGCAGCTCGAAGAAGTCTTGCCGGTCTACGACTCGCTTAATCACCTCACGCACGTCATAAGCGATCTTTGGTTCTGCGGGGACCAGATTGTTCAGCTCTGGATCGTCTTCCAGCGGATCGAGACACGGCCAGATCGGCGCATCCTCCAAGTTGTTGGATGGCAAGAAGCTCAACAGCCGCCGGCAAAGTAGTAATGCATGTTCGTCGTTGTCGGCAATCAGGTGCACGACTCCTGAGCGGTTCATCTGTGCCGCCGGACCGCCGAGCTGATCGGCGCTCACCACTTCGCCGGTCACCTGCTTGATAACCTGCGGGCCGGTGATGAACATTTGCGACTGCCGCGTCTGGATGATGAAATCGGTCAGTGCTGGACTATAAGCGGCGCCACCGGCGCAGGGGCCACAGATGATTGCGATCTGAGGTACGGTGCCCGACAGCATGACGTTCTGGTAGAAGACGCGCGCATATCCGGCCAGACTATCGATGCCCTCCTGAACTCGCGCGCCTCCGGAATCATTTATGAAGATGAACGGGCTGCCGGTCTTCAGCGACAGCTGCAACATGTCGGCTATCTTCGAGCAGTGGACCTCCCCCGCTGCGCCTCCTAAAACGGTGAAGTCCTGGCTCGCCAGGTGTACGGTCCGACCATCCACGGTTGCGCATCCCGTGATCACGCCGTCGGCAGGCACTTCTTTGTCGGCCATGCCGAAATAGGTTGATCTGTGCTTGGCGAAGATCCCGATTTCCTGGAAGCTGGCGTTATCAACGAGCTTGTCAATGCGCTCGCGAGCTGTCAGCTTGCCGGCACCATGCTGCTTGTCGATGCGTTCTTTGCCCCCACCTTGTAGGA
>JASHXK010000139.1 GCA_030043575.1 Terriglobales bacterium | reverse complement strand
GGGCGCCTGCTCCTCGGTCGGCGGCCCATTCAACACCTATGCCGTACTGCAAGGGGTCGATCGCATCGTCCCGGTCGATGTCTACATCGTTGGCTGCCCCCCGCGGCCGGAGAACCTCTTCTACGGACTCCTGCGCCTGCAGGATAAGATCGACAAGATGACCATCGCCCGCAAGCCCACCGAGGTTCGCCTGCGTGAGGACATGGTCGATAACTTCAAAGAGCAGATCCGCATCGCCCAGGCCAATTTCGCCAATCCCGAGAATCTGGTGCAGCCAGCGGACAAGGGCGTTGTTGTCGGGCGGTAAAGCAGGCGGTCTGATAATCGAAAAGTGTCATCCCGAGCGCGGGCGGCTTGCTTGAGGGTCAGCGTTGTCGAGGGACCTGCTGTTCTCACGCCTAGGGTCAAGCTACCTGCTTCACCGCGCGCGTTCAATTATCATCAAAGTATTCATGAGCACGGATCTCAAGGCGCAGATCAGGGTATCGCCGTTTGCCGGCAAACCCGCGCCGAAAGAACTGTTGGTCGATGTTGCGCGACTGGAGCACGCTTATTACGAAAATCATCCGAACGCCGACAATCCCAGCCAGTTGGTCGTCTTCGGCACCAGCGGCCATCGTGGCTCATCGCTGCACGGCACCTTTAACCAAGTGCACATCCTGGCCATCACGCAGGCGATCTGCGAGTATCGCCGCTCGCAAGGTACCAACGGCCCTCTATACATGGGCAAGGACACGCACGCGCTCTCGGGCCCGGCGCAACGCACGGCGATGGAAGTCCTCGCCGCCAACGGAGTTGAGACCATCATCCAGCAGGACGATGGATTCACTCCCACTCCGGTAATCTCTCATGCCATTCTCGTCTACAATCGCGGCCGCAAAGATCATCTGGCCGACGGCATCGTGGTCACGCCGTCGCACAATCCGCCCGAGGACGGCGGCTTCAAGTACAACCCCACCAACGGAGGCCCTGCCGACACCGACGTTACCAGCTGGATTGAAAGGCGCGCCAACGAACTGCTGCGGAGCGCTAACACCGGCGTAAAGCGCCTTTCTTATGACGCTGCGCTGAAAGCCCCGACAACCCATCAGGAAGACTTCGTGATGCAGTACGTCACCGATCTCAAGAACGTCGTTGATCTCGAGATCGTTCGTTTGTCGGGCTTAAAGCTAGCTGTCGATCCCTTGGGCGGAGCGTCGCAGCCGTATTGGGAGCCGATCAATTCGACTTACGGGCTCGACATCGCCATCGTCAACAAGAAGATCGATCCCACATTTTCCTTCATGACCGTCGACCACGACGGCAAGATTCGCATGGACTGCTCCAGTCCGTACGCGATGGCGAGCCTGGTGCGGTTGAAAGATCAATACGACCTTGCATTCGGCAACGATACCGATGCCGATCGCCACGGCATCGTCACGCCCTCGGCCGGCCTGCTGAACCCCAATCACTATCTCGCGGTTGGGATCCAGTATCTGCTTAAGAATCGCCAGCAATGGCCGGGGAAGTCGGTTGTTGGCAAGACGCTGGTCAGCAGCAACATGATTGATCGCGTGGTCAACAAACTGGGGCGCAAGCTCTGCGAGGTTCCGGTGGGCTTCAAATGGTTCGCCCCGGGCTTGTTCGATGGCTCCTGCTGTTTCGGTGGAGAAGAAAGCGCCGGCGCCAGTTTCTTGCGCCACGACGCAACGGTGTGGTGTACCGACAAAGATGGCCTGATCATGGATCTGCTTGCGGCCGAGATGACCGCGCGAACCGGCAAAGAACCCGGCCAGCATTTCCAGGCGCTGGCCGACGAATTCGGCATGCCGTATTACACCCGCATCGACGCGCCCGCGACGCCCGACCAAAAAGCCATGCTGGGCAAACTATCCCCGGAATCCGTGAGAGAGTCGACCCTGGCGGGTGAGCCGATCGTCGCAAAGCTGACGCGCGCGCCCGGCAATGACGCGCCCATTGGCGGGCTGAAGGTGGTCAGCGCGAATGGCTGGTTTGCCGCTCGTCCATCGGGCACCGAAAACATCTACAAGATCTACGCCGAAAGCTTCAAGAGCGAGTCGCATCTGGAGGCAATCGTCGACGAGGCGCAACAGATCGTGAACAATGCCCTTCGATAACCCAGGTCAGGCTGGTACGGCGCGGCGCTCGGAATGGGACAGGCGCATCCGGCGCACTAGCGATCTGGCTGAGCGTTACTCCCCAGCGGCTGAGATCCTCACGTTCTATCGCCACGTCCTGGAGTTCCAGCGCGCGATCTATCAGGAAGTTTCTTCACGCGCGGCGTTGTTCGATACTGTTCCCGGCGGACTTCGTCAGCAGCTCGATGCTACGATCTGCATGCGACACTTGCCCGCACTGCTGGAGCTGGTTGCACATAATGGAACGAAAAAGTTGAGGCAGGATGGCCAAGAGCTCCAGGCCCTGAGTCCTGAACAACAGCGAGCGACGCTTGAGGCTTTTCTTGCGTCTCCACCCGAACAGTCGCACTCGTTCTTTGCTCGCGCTCTTGTCCAGCCGTATGCGGAATGGCTGGCCGCGGCTTATCCCGCGCAGCCTCCCGGATCGTCAGGATCAGCATGCCCTGTTTGCGGCGGCAGACCGCAAGCCGCTGTGCTCCGGCCTGAAGGCGATGGAGGCAAGCGATACCTGCTCTGTTCCTTCTGTCTGACAGAGTGGGAGTTCCGCCGCGTGTTGTGTCCCAGCTGCGGCGAGGAGAACCATCAAAAGCTGCCACGCTACTCGGCGGAAGATCTCAAAGGCATTCGCGTCGAAGCTTGCGACACCTGCCACTTCTACGTGAAGTCCATCGATCTGACCGTTGACGGCCGGGCGGTTCCGCTGGTCGATGAGGTCGCATTCGCCACGCTCGACGTTTGGGCCACCGAGCACAGCTATAAGAAAGTTCAGCCGAACCTCATGGGCTTTTGAAACAACCGCCCTGCTACTCTGTATCACAGCGATGCCGACAGAGCGTCCCGCCCATCCCGTACGGTCTCTGCTAAAGCAAAGCTCTCTCTATCCCAGCTTCAAGCAGCTTGGGCACTATCCGGATTACTGGTACTGGAAGCTGCGTGGCGAGCCGCGGCGCATTCCACACATTATCAAGCAGCGGGCGGTCCTCGAATATGAGCAGGCTTTCGGACTTGCTACTCTGATCGAAACCGGAACCTATTATGGCGAGATGATCGCCGCGGTTGTGGATCGCTTCCGCAAAATCTATTCCATCGAACTCGATCCCGATCTCGCGAAACGGGCACAACAGCGCTTTCGCAAGTATTCGCACGTCGAGATTATCGAGGGAGACAGCCAGATGGTTGTGCCGCAGCTACTGCAGCGGCTGAACGAGCGTTGCCTCTTCTGGCTGGATGCGGGTTATTGCGGTTGGATTGGAGAACTCGGTGACCAAGACCGTCTCGGCTCGGAGTTCAAGGCGATCCTGAACGACCGGATTCCCGACCACATCATCCTCATGGACGACGCCGATGGCATTCGAGATGAGCATGGTTCGCCGATACTTTCGAAGGTGATCGCGTCGATTAAATCGGACTACCCAAGCCGGCGCGTGGAAGTTGTGCACAACATCATCAGGATCACACCTCGGTAACATCTCACGGCGCTGCAATCTCGAAGCGCAGCACCGACTGCGCGATACGGTATTGGTACTTGGCTGCGGCATACTCAATCTGCGCCTGCGTCTGCTGCAGTTGCGCCTGGCTCAACTCCACGATCGAGCTGAGCCCCAGGTTGTAGCGCTCCTGCGACAGCTTCAATGCCAGGTTCGTCTGCTCGACAAACTGCTGGCTCACCGCGATGCGATGGTAGGCGGTCACGGTGTTCAACCAACTGGTGCGAACATCGTTGGCGATTCTGTCTTTCAGGTCGCGCAGTTGCTCGTTGGCAGCCTGCGCCCTCAGCGAAGCTTCTTTTGACTCTGCTGGGTAAAGAAAGCCATTGAAGATCGGTATGCCGATGTTGACGCCAACGGCGCCATACCACATGGGAACAAAGGCTGCAGCGTTGTTGTAACTGCTGCCGACCGGCGTTTTGCCTACCACACCCAAGGCTTCGATGGTGGGAAAAAGCTGGTCGCGCTCGGCTTTCTGATAGCGTTGTGCCGCCTGAAATTCGTAGCTCTGGGCGGCAATCTCAGGACGGTTGCTGAACGCCTCGTCCTCCAACTGGCTGGCGGAATCGGGCGGCGGCTTGATCTCCGTGTCCGTCTCCACCAGCTCAAACTGCTGCTGCGTGGGGAACCCGAGGACCTGCGAGAGCATTGACAGCGCCGCCTGGTAGCTGTCCTGCGCATCCAGCAACAGCAGTTGCGCCTGGGCCAGATTCGCGTCGGCAAAGCTCACGTCGACCTGCGAGCGCAGGCGGTTGTTGTAGAGCGTCGTGATCTGCGTGGAGACCACCTGGCGTTCGTGCACCGTCTCCTCAGCCACCTTCATCATCACCGCATTTTGCAGTGCGTTGTAAAAAGCCTGGTCGACGGCCAGCTTGATGTCGTTGACCGTGGCCGCTGTGTTCATGTCCGCAGCCTTGGCGCGCAGCGCGGCGGTTGCCACCAGGTTGCTTGTGCGACCGAAGTCGGTGATCAATTGCGAGAGCGCCAGGCCGCCGGCGGCGCGGGTCAGCAGCCGCGGTGAATTCAGGCCGCCGGCCGTGAGACGCGAGGCCTGGTTGGCGTCGACCGCCGTCAAAGCGCCCGACAGCGTGGGATAAAACGCCGCCTGCTGCTCACGCGTGACCTGATGCGACGCCAGGTAGATCAGGCGATTCATCGAGATCTGCGGGTTATTCTTGACGGCCAGCTCTTCCGCTTCCTGAATGGATAGCCGGCGGAGCGGGCCGGTGGTGGACAACTGCAGTTGCTCCGGCAGCGTGATCGGTTGCGGGGCCGGCGGCTGCGGCCGCTGCTCGAAGCCTTCCTGCTGGGTCGTCAGCATTTGGGCCGGCGGGGCCGCCGAGGGCGCCGGCGTTGTAGTTTGCCCCGGCTCCGGCGCAGGTTGCTGTGAGCCAGTTTGTTGTGGCGTAGGCTGCGTCTGCTGTGGCGTTGTCTGCGCAGCAGGAGAAACGTTGGCCAGCACGACTACCGCTGCAAGCTGGAGGATCCAAAGTCCCCGCCAAGTCCTGCTTTTGGACCTGCCAGGGTGGGCGATCTTGTGTCTCACGCTTGCACCTCCGCGGTTTCTGGCTCCTCGTCCTTCCGGTGCATAAGGTAATAGGCTGCCGGGACCAGGAAAAGCGTAACCAGGAACGAGAACATCAACCCTCCGATGATGGCGCGGGCCAGCGGAGCATACTGCTCGCTGCCGGTTTCCAGTGCCAGGGCCAGCGGAATGAGTCCGAGGAAGGTGGCGAAGGTCGTCATCATGATGGGTCGCAGCCGGATACGGCAGGCATTCATGATGGCGTCGTGCAAGCGCTCGCCCCGGCGGCGCAGCTCGCGCGTGAACTCCACGATCAGAATCGAATCCGACACCACGATGCCAATCATCATCATCACCCCCATCAACGACATGATGTTGATGGTGGTGCGCGTCATCAGCAGGAACAGAATCACGCCGGTGAATCCTGGGGGGACGGCCAGCAGAATGATGAACGGATCGCTGAAGGAGGCGAACTGTGCCATCAGGATCAAGTAGACGAGCACGATCGACAGGGTCAGACCGACGGCGAAGCTCAAAAACGACTGGCGCATGGTAATGACCGAGCCGCGCAGTTCGATGCGGATATTGCCGGGCACCTTGGTTTCCCGGATGAGCTTTTGCACATCGCTGGTCAGGGTGCTCAGGTCTTCGCCCTTGGGACGAACGTAGAGATCGATCACGCGCAGCAGTTGATAGTGATCGACCTCGGTTGGCGTGTTGATGAGCCGGAGGTCAGCGACGTTCTGCAGCATGGTGGGCGTCGAATTCCCGTTGGCATGAAGCGGAAGCTGCTTGAAATCTTCCAGCGTCATATTGCCGATCTGCCGGGTGGTGTATTGCACGGTAAGAAAGTAGTTATTGCCGCTGTGAGGATCGATCCAGTAGTTGGGAGCGATCATGCTGTCCGAGGTGAGAGCGGTGA
The DNA here is from genome assembly GCA_030043575.1 of Terriglobales bacterium. Lineage (GTDB taxonomy): Bacteria > Acidobacteriota > Terriglobia > Terriglobales > Acidobacteriaceae > Bog-257. The sequence goes on along the minus strand of JASHXK010000139.1, from coordinate 13,227 downwards.
TCACGCTGTCAACCACATCGTTGGCGGTCATTCCCAGGCGCGCAGTCATCTCGCGTTTCACGTTCAGTTGTATGCCCGGGTAGTCCAGGTCCTGGGGGATGAGCAGCTCGCCGACGTGCGGATTGTGGCGGAGCTTTGCCGCCATTTCCTCGGCAATACTATGCGCTTCTTGCTGATTGTTGCCGGTTACCTGGATATCGATGGGCGTCGGTCTGCCCTGGTTTACGGTGGAACTGACCAGCCCTCCGGTGAGGAAGAAGGTGGAAATCTGGGGCAGGTCTTCGTCCAGCTTACGCCGGACGCGATCCATGTAGACGAAGCTGCTGGTTCCGTGCTCCTCCTGCAGTTGCACCTGCACGAAGGCGGTGTGCATGGCTGAGTTAGTGGTATAGATCGCCGACAGGTCAGGATAGACGCCGATATTGGAGACGATCATGCGCAGATCGCCGGGGGCGACGACGCTGCGGATGTCGTCTTCCACGCGGGCGACGATGTTATTGGTCAGCTCGATGCGAGTGCCGCTGGGCGCCTTGACGTAAATCGTGAACTGTCCGGGATCGGTGCGCGGGAAATAGGCGACTCCCAACAACGGCGAGAGCGCCAAACTCAACACAAACACGGCGCCGATGATGCCGAGGGTTTGCCAGGGATAATCCAGCGCCTTGGCCAGCCCGTGCTGATACTTCGCCTGCACGTAATCGTAGCCGCGATTGAAGGGCTTCAGGATGCGCTCCAGTGGTCCTGGTTCATGCTCACCCTTGCCTTCGCCGGGGTGGGGCGACTTGATGAAGCGCGAGCAGAACAGTGGCACCACCGACATCGCAACCAGGTACGATGCGGCCAGAGCGAAGACCACCGCCGCTGCCAGTCCGGTGAACAGGTATTTGCTGACGCCTGACAGGAAAACCACCGGAAAGAAGACGATCGCGGTGGTAAACGTGGCCGCCAGTACTGCCAGTTGAACTTCCTGACCACCCTGCTGGGATGCGGTACGCGGATCCTCGCCTTCTTCCATATGACGAAAGATGTTCTCCAGAACGACGACAGAGTTATCGATCAGTCGCGACAGCACTAGCGCCAGACCACCCAGGACCATGGTGTTGATGGTGCCGCCGAACGCGTTAATCAGCAGGAAAGCCGCCAGGCACGAGATCGGAATGGAAAAGAGCACGGAGATCGTGCCGCGAACCGAGCCCAGGAAGATGAGAATCATCAATGCTGTCAGGCCCAGACCCATGCCGCCTTCGTGCAACACGTTGGCGATGGCCGTCTTCACGTACTCCGACTGATCGAAGACGACCGAAGTGACCAGGTTCTTGGGAATATCGACCAGCTTTTTCACGCGATCGCGAATGCCATTGACGATCTGAATGGTGTTGCTGTTCCCGCCCTGGCGCAGAATTGGCAGGTACACCGACTTTTGGCCGTCGACGCGGACGATGTTGTACTGGATGGCGGAGGAATCCTCGGCATTACCCACATCGCCGAAGCGCAGCACGTTGTTGCCGATCGCCTTCAGGGGAATGTCGTTCCATTCTTTTGCATTGGGCAGCTGGCTGTTGCTGTAAATGTTGTAGTCGAGCGGACCGATACGCACGTCGCCGGCGGGCAGAATCGAACTCGCATCATTGATGGTCTTCACCACGTCCAGGGGGCTGAGTTGCGCAGCCTCCAGCTTGACCGGATCGATGTAGAACTGGATCTGGCGGTACTTGCCGCCAAAAGGTTGCGGAATCGACGCGCCGGGCACGTTGGCGATCTGATCGCGAATGTTGAATTGCCCCTGATCGTGGAGTTCAGTTTCCGTCAGCCCCTGGCCTTTCAAAGTCACCAGGCAGACCGGCAGGCTGGACGCGTCAAACTTCAAGACGACTGGGGGCAGCGTGCCCTGCGGCAATCGTCGCAAATCGGCCATGGCGAGATTGGCGATCTGGCTGACGGCGGCATTGGGATCGGTTCCGGGCTGGAAATAAACCTTGATGAGGCTGACGCCGGTGAGCGAGCGCGATTCAATATGATCGATGTTGCTGCCGAGCGTGAAGAACCGTTCGAAGGTGTCGGTGATGTCGCCTTCGATTTGCTGGGGCGGCATGCCGCCATAAAACGTGGCTACGACTACGACGGGAATCTTGATCTCCGGAAATAAGTCCACCGGCATGCGGGCCACGGTGGTAATGCCAACCACAATGATCCCGAGGCACAGCATCAGGATGAAGAACGGATACTTGATTGCGAATCCGGACATGATTAATCGGTATCCTTCGGCCGGGTATCGAAGGCAGTAGCGCGCGGCTGCACGGTCTCGCCGGGCTGGTAGCTGCCCAGATTGCCGACGATGACCCGCTCGCCCTGGGTAAGTCCCACTACCACCTCGACTCTGTTAGAGCCTTGGACCCCAGTCTGAATTTCACGCCGTTCAACCTGGTTCTGGCTGTTCAATGCCAGTACATAGGTCTTGTCGCCTGCGCGCTGGATCGCTTCTACCGGCACAGTCAGCGCGTTGGGCTTACTGTCGGTCGTCAGAGTAACGTTGGCGTACATGCCGGGCTGGAGGTGGTAGTCGGAATTGGGTACATCGATTTCCACCTGCTCGGTCCGCGTGGTGGGATCGAGCGCATTGGTGAAGCGCGCAACCGTTCCTTTGAAGTGCTCACCGGTAGCTTGCACCTCCACATCGACGCTATCGCCGATGCGCACCTTGGCGGCAACGGATTCAGGAGCGGGAATGCGCAAGCGCAGCAGATTGATCTGGGCCACGGTGACCACGGGAAGTCCGCTGGTCTCCGAAGTGCCGGCCTGCACCAAGGCGCCGGTATCGGAGAAGCGCCAGGTCACCACGCCTTCATAGGGAGCGGTAATGTTGGCGTAGCTGTAAAGTGCGTTGTAATGCTGCAAAGTAGCCTGCGCCACCGCCAGCTGCTGCCTGGCCGCCGCCAGCTCCGACTTGGCTGCATCCACGCGAGCCTGCGAAGCGCGATCCTTGGCCGTTGCATCGTCGAGTTCCTGTTGCGCGATTAATCCGGGCTGCGCCTTATCAGTGTTGGCCAGGCGCACCGCATTGGCATGCAAGGCAACGTTATCGGCTTCGGCCCGAAGAACCTCGCTCTGCGCGCGCTGGATCTCCTCTTCCGCATGGTGCACGGCGGCCTTGGCTTCATCGATCTGCGCCACCAATTCAGGAATCTCCAGCACCGCCAGCACCTCGCCGGTGTGCACGCGGTCGCCAATATCGACATATATGTTTTTGATATAACCAGCCACCTTGGCGTGCAGCTCGACATTCTGGTAAGGAATGAACTGACCCGCTATCGAGAACGAGTTGGCAATCGTCTCCCGCGCTACCGGAGCGACGGCCGCGTAGGCAGCATGCTCGGTCGCGCCAGCGGCATCACTGTTGGCCGTACGCGAGCTGCCGCCGGCGCGTACCCGATCAACCACCACACCGGCAATCAGAAGGCAGATAGCCGCCGCCGCTACAACCAGTAGCTTGCGATGACGGCGAACCGAGGCCGACGTCTTCATCTCGGCTAGACCTTGCATGACCTTCCTCGTCTCCATGGAAGTGACTTCGGGTTGCCCAATTCTGCTCCACGTGAGCTTGATGACCTATAAGGACCGAAAACCCCGGGGCAAAACTAAGAACAATCGCGAAAAGCTACGCCAGGACGGGAGGTGGCCGTAGAAAGCGATGCAGATGACGCAGCGGGAGATTGCTTGGGAAAGGAGCCAGAGAAGCGCCGTGAGTGCGAAGTTCACGGCGTAGGTATGGTGCGTACAGGCAAAACAACGCCATCCAGCACAGCACTCCATTGCAAGTGGTAAAGGCCTTCGGCTCCATCTTTTGCCCACTCGACCACAGTTTGCTGGAGGTGGAAGGACTTAGCTTTGCCGACCCGCTGCCATTGTAGACCGCCGTTTTGGCGTGGAGCGCAAAAAAGAACACCAAGGCGCAGAAGACGATTGCCAGTCCGCGCCACAGTTTCTGGTTTTGCTTGATTCGAAGATTCACAGCCAGCGGGGAACCCACCCCGCCTGCATATTATACGTGCGAACTACCGAATCGTAAGCGCTTGCTTCAAACGGTGCACGCTCACGATTGAGCCGTTAGCCGGCTGACGGCACCACCCCATCACCTGCACCACTCGTGCTACTCTGCAGGGCAGGACTTGGGACCCTATGACCCCGCGATTATTGGCTCTTACTGTTGCCGTGATTGTTGTTTGGATTCCTGGACGTGCGTTCGCGCAGGCGGCAAACCCTCCCGCACAGAAAGCTGGAATCGTTCTGCAAGGGCCGGCTCCGTCTGGACAGGGGCCGATGGCGGAAGCCGACCAACTCTTCGCTTCCGGTAAGCTCCCGGAAGCTGCAGCCAGATATCAAACCATCCTCAAGGCGGACCCCAGCTCCATAGCGGCACAGGTCGGGCTGATCCGGTCGTACATGATGATGCAGAAGCTGGACGAAGCCCAGGCGGCCGCTGATGTCGCTCTAAAGCTGCAACCCAATTCGTGGATCCTGCAGCTGACATCAGGCGATCTGGATTATGCCGAAGGCAGGATTCCGGAGGCCGAGCGAGCTTACCTCAAGGCGAAAGACCTGGCGCCCAACGAAGCCGCGGCCTACCTGGGCCTGGCCAGAGTGTATCGAGTGTACTCGCTGAATCGCCGCGCCTATGACAACCTCAAGCGCGCTCATGAGATCGCTCCCAATGAGCTTGCGGTGCAGTTGGTGTGGTTCAACTCGCTTCCGCACCAGATCCGTATTCCCGCGCTGGAGTCCTATCTCGCCGGCTCCAATGTGAATCCGCAGGTCGCGGCCAAGCTGCAACAGTACCTGGCGTTCTTGAAGAAAAATGCCGACGCGCCGGTGCATGCCTGCAAACTGGTGAGCAACGTCAAGGAGACAAATACCAAGCTTAATCCGATCGCCCGCTCCGGGACCGCGCTGGGGGCCTCGGGCATGGCAGTGAAGATCAACAATCAGGAGCTGCATCTGGCCCTCGATACCGGATCCAGTGGAATATTGCTGGGACGAGCGGCAGCCGAGCAGCTCGGCCTGCAACGTCTCGCCTACCAGCCGATCCTGGGCGTGGGCGACACGGGGCAACAAGGCGGGTACACCGCAGTTGTGGATCGCATACGGATTGGCGATCTGGAATTCCAGGATTGCGTTATACGGGTGACGGAGGCGGCTACGCCCGTTATCGGGCAGGATGGGCTGATTGGCTCTGATGTCTTCGCCGCCTACTTGATCGACATCGATATTCCTGGGGCGCGCCTGCGTCTGTCGCCGCTGCCGAAGCGTCCCGACGAAGCCGTCACACCCACCGCGTTGAAGACAGTTGCGCAGGATAGCCAGGAGCTGGAGTTGGATGAGGAGACCCCCTCCGGCACGACGGTTGCGACGGAGATCCATCTGCCGAAAGATGCCTATGTAGCACCGGAGATGGCCGACTGGAGCAAGGCTTATCGCTTCCGCAATCTGCTGCTCACTCCGACCAAGGTTGATGGCACTGGTCCGCTGCTGTTTTTGATCGACACCGGTTCCTTCAGTAATGTCTTATCCACGCGCACCGCGCAAGAGATCACCCAAGTCAGGTCCGATCCGAATTTGTCTATCAAGGGCATGAGCGGCACGGTCGCCAAGGTCTTTCGCGCCGACAAAGCGACTCTGGAGTTCGGACGTTACGAGCAGGAAAACCAGGACGTGGTGACCTTCGACCTATCGAGCGTTTGCAAACAGACCGGTACCAACGTCGGAGGTATTTTGGGCTTCAATATGCTGCGTATTCTGCAGACCAAAATCGACTATCGCGACGGACTGGTTGATTTTGTCTTCGATCCCAAACATCTGCCGAAGCAGGTGAAGCTGAACAAGTAGTAGCTAGGCATTTAGTAATTAGTAATTAGTAATTAGTAATTAGTAATCAGCAACCACCAATGGCGTCACAAGCTATACCCCAAAATACTTGATGCTAGTTAATCGTTACTAATTACTAATTACTAATTACTAATTACCAATTACTTAACGCCAACCGCTAACTGCTGCTGCCCTCATTCACTCCGCAGCGCCTGCATAGGTTCGATCGAGGCCGCGCGCCGCGCCGGCAACAGCGCCGACAGCAAAGCTACAACGCTCACCAGCAGAGTTCCCAGCACGAGTGTCCACGGATCCGCGACGCTGACACCATACAGTTCAGAGCGCAACATGCGGGAGAACAGCAGCGAAACCGGCAGGGTTAATGCAATGCTCACGCCGGCAATCCATAGAACGTCCTGCAGCACCAGGCGCACAACCCCTGCGCGTTGCGCTCCCATCGCCATGCGGATACCGATCTCACGCGTGCGCTGCGCGGTGGAATAAGCGAGCACACCATACAGTCCAACCGCAGCCAGCAACACCGCAAGAATGCCGAAGCCGGCGGAGAGCAGCGCAATCAGTCGCTCATTGGCCAGGCTCTGGTCCACCTCATCTTCCACCGTCCGCAGGTTATCCAGCGCCAGTTTGGAGTCGAGTTGCCGCATCGTAGCTCGTATCGTCTCCTCCGAAGCCTGCGGCGATTGCCATGTCCGCACCAGATACGTGATGCCGTTGAGCTGCGGACTTTGCAGCAGCGGGCGATATACCGTGCGCAGCACAGGATCGCGAACCTCGGTGTGTTTGGTGTCGCCAACGACCCCGACAATCTCGGCACCGACCTCACCTTTTGTTCCCTTGCCGAAATTCACGACGCGCCCGATCGCCGCTTGTGGGCTGCCAAAATAATGTTGCGCGAAGCTGTGGTTCACGATGGCTACGCCGCTATTACCGGATGGCTCAACCGCACGGAAGAATCTCCCAGCCAATAACGGAATGCCCATCGTCGTGAAATACTCCGGCGTGACCCAGGGCTGTTCCACCTGCATGTCTTCGTCTTCGGCGGCTTTGTAACCGGCAATCGAGATGTTGCCGTTTTCGTTGTCATTCACCAGGTCAGGATCGTCGGTTGCAGCGACGGCGCGCGCGCCCGGCAGAGCGGCGAGCGCATCGAGCACACGCCGGTTCAGGGCCTGCAGCTGTTCGGTTTGATATCCGGCGAACCGGGGATTCACTCCGAAGGTCACCATGTGATCGGTAGGAAAGCCGACGTCAACCGCACGGAGATTGCGCAGCGTGCGCACGAAAAGACCGGCGCCGATCAACAGTAGCAGGCTCACGCCGATCTGCGCGCCTACGGAAATCCTGCGGAAGCGCAGCGGACTGCCCGCTGCCGTACCGGCCTGTTGCTTGAGCGAGTCGACCAGATTGGGACGCAGGAAGCGCAGTGCCGGTGTCAGGCTGAACACGATACTGACCACAATCGCCACCGCGAAGTTGAAGATCAATACGCGTGAGTCGGGCGAGGCGGAAAAAGGAATTTCGACGCTGGGATCAGTGAAGAACATATGCACTAGAAATCTTGAAATCGCGGGCGCGATGAACAAGGCGAATGCGCCGCCCATCAAACCAAGGAGCAGGCCTTCGATCAGCAACTGCCGCATGATCTGCCATCGGCCCGCGCCCAGCGCGTACCGCACCGACATCTCGCGCACGCGTCCGGCAGCGCGCACCAGTAGCAGACTCGACACATTGATGCAGGCCATCAATATGAGCAGCGCGACCATCCCCATGAGGATCAACAGTGGTGTGCCCAGCTGATCGCGCAGCGGCGAGAAACCGCGAGCACTGTCCAGCAACTGCATGTGGGATTCATCGAGGAACAGCCGGCGTGTGCGCTCAGAGTGGTAGTTCAGGAGTTTCAGTTCTTCGGCTCGGAGCGCGTGCCACAACGGCTCCAGCCCGGCTTGCGCCTGCTGGCGACTCTCGCCCGGCTTCAGCCGGCCTACGAGGGTAAGCCAATAGGACTGGCGATTCTCCAGGTCCTGCCAGCGAGGAGTGATGACGTTCTTATTTGACGTCGTTACAAAGATACCCGGTGTTTCGCCGGCAACAATGCTGTGAAACTGCGGCGGCGCAACGCCGACGATGGTGAATGGGTTGGCATTGATCTGCAATGTCTGACCAATCACGCGCGGATCGGCTCCCAGCTTGGTTTTCCAGTAATCAAAGCTGAGCACCACGACAGCAGGACTATTGGGCTGATCGTCCGAAGGAAGCAACGGCCGGCCGAGCGCCGCGTGGAGGCCGAGGACCTGGAAATAGTTGCCCGAGGCTAGCTCTACCTCGGTGATGTCGGAGCGATTATTCCATTGCACACCGGCGGTCTGCTCGTCATTGGCGACCAGTCCGTCAAAGACGCTGTTTTTGTCGCGCAGATCGCGATACATCGGGTAGGAGAAGAAGTCATTGTCATCTCCGCCGTAGGTATTCGTGTGTCCACGATTTTCCCCGGTAAAGCGCAGGCGAACCAACTGCTCGGGATGGCTGACCGGCAGGGAGCGAATCAGCGCCTGATCGAGCAGGGTGAAGATTGCGGTATTCGCGCCAATGCCAAGCGCCAGGGTGATGACGGCGACCAGCGTGAAAACCGGCGATTTGCGAAGTTGACGGAGAGCGTAACGTAGATCGTTCATAAGAGAAACAGCGATCAGCAACTAGTAATGAGCAGTCAGCTTTTTGCCTTGAGCAAAACTCTTACAGACTGAGGAAGTGCGAAAACAGAATCGTCGACATCGTCAAAGGTTACGGACGTGACGGTCTGCACCTGGGTTGCGTCGGCACTCTTGCCGGTGGCCTTGGCAGGCATCAGCCAGCCGCCAAAGTCCTTGTAGTCGGAGAACACTTCGCTCTCATCGCCGGCGCCGCCGCGCCACGCCGAGTTGAAGCGATAGCCAACGAGCAGGCCGGTTGTCGTGTCGTAAAAATGCTCGTTGACTTTGCCCCACTTGTTGACGCCTTTCAGGTGGTAGCAGGTGTGGCCTTCGAAGTCGACAACATCGACGACTTCCATAGAGCTGAAATAGTCGAGGACGCGCCCGGGATAGTACATGTCCGCGTCACGCTGCGTCGCCTTCACTTCATCACCTTGCGAGATTGACGAGCCTTCGCCAGGGCTGGCCTTCCATGCCACGGTGCCATCAAATCCTTCCTGGTAATGATCGCCATTGGGAAGCGTGATCTGATACAGCATCTTGCCGTCTTTGTAATAGGCGACCCGATCCAGGCTAAGACCCTTGACCTCGAATTTTCCGTGCACCGTCATCGATTTGTGTTTGAAGATGGCGTCGTGACCACCGAGTGCAGTGACATAGCGGTCCATTACCTGCTGAACCGTCGGCAGCGGTTTTGCCTTCGCCGGCTCTTGGGCGCCAAGAAGCGCGGCGATCGTCAGCACCATGGGCAGCGATGCGAGTTGCAACCGGCGAATTGACATAATGGCTCCAACTGGACGTTTCCGTAGCAATGGTTGTCACTCCGAGCGCAACGCCTGCATGGGTTCAATGGAAGCCGCGCGACGAGCGGGCAGGAATGTAGCCAGCAGGACAACCGCGACCAGGATGATGATTGCCGCGAGCCAGGGAATCGCACTCAACATGCCAACCTGGAACAGCAGGCTGGAGAAGATGCGACCGAGCGCAAGCGCGGCCATAACACCGCAAGCGATTCCAATTGCTGCCAGGCGCGCCCCCTGTATCAACACCAGCCGCATGACGCGGCCTCGTTGCGCACCCAGCGCCATGCGTACGCCGAGTTCGCGCGTTCGCAGGCGCACCGAGTAGCTGATCACACCGTAGAGGCCGAGCGCAGCCAGCAACAGCGCCAGTCCGGCAAAGCTGGTCAGCAGCAGAACGACAAAACGGCGGCCAACGAGCGATTCGTCAACGCGCTGTTCCAGAGTCTTGACGTCATAGGCGGCGATGCTGGGATTGACCGCCCGGACGGCAGCGGCCAGATCGCCGGCCAGGTTTTCTTCCGAGCGCGAGGTGCGCACCGCGATGGCGGTCGACAGCGCCGGATTCTGGGCCGCAGCGAGGTAGTAAGTGCCTTCGTTCGGATCCGATTCCAGCGACGACAAGCGCGAGTGCGCTACCAGGCCGACAATCGTGTACCACGGACCGTTGGTATCGAAGCCGAGATGCTCGCCCACGGGATTTCTGCCTGGCCAATATTGCTTCGCCAGAGTTGTGTCGACGATGGCGACCAGTTCCGTTCCTTTGCGATCCTCGGGTGTAAAGTCCCTGCCCATCAGCAGCGGTACGCCCAGAGTAGAGAAATATCCCGGCGAGACTTGGCGGACATTGCCGTGGGGTCCGGGCTGATTGGGGGAAATGGTCTCGCCCTTGATATTAAAGCTGGACGAGCCGCCATTGTTATCGAAGGGAACGGAGTCTGCTAGCGCAGCGCTGGTAACGCCCGCAATGCTGTGCAAACGATCCAACAATGCGCTGTAGAACGCTGCGACCCTGAGATCGCTTTCATCTTGCGCCGCCTGTTCCTGTTTGGCAGCGACGTTCTTGTCGGGCGAAGGATTTGTGACTGGCACCGGACCGTACACCGATTTGGGCAGCGAGAAGCGAGCCGACAGCACACCGCGTGGCTGGAAGCCGGTGTCCACTTGCTCCAGTGCGCGCAGGCTGCTCAGCAATAACCCCGAGGCCGCGAGCAACAGCAGCGATAAGGCAATCTGTGCAACCACCAGCGATGAGCGTGCCCTCTGATGCACCACAGTACCTGTGCCGGAACGTCCTTCCTGAAGCGCATCGGCCCAACCCGGGCGTGTGCGATGCCAGGCTGGAACCACGCCACACAGCAAAGAGCACAGCGCCGCAACCAGAGTCACGAAAACCAACACCGGGCCACCGAAGGAAGCTTGAATCTGCGATCCCAGAATCGATGGCAAACCTTGAACCAACAAAGGTGCGGCGAGAGCTGCGACCGCATATCCCAGCGTCACGCCTGCAGCGGTAAGAACCACGCTCTCCAGCAACGCCATGCGAACCAGCTTGCCGCTGCTGGCGCCCAAAGCGACCCGCACGGCTAATTCGCGTTGCCGCGCGGAGGCGCGAGCGATCTGCAGCCCGGCGATATTCGCACAGGCAATGAGCAGCACGACCGCAACTGCAATCAGCAGCATGGTAAGCGGCTTGCGCAGGCTGCCGCTGGTCATTTCCGTCAATGGCACGGCAAACATCCCCCAGCCGCTGGCTCGGCCGAAGCTCTTGGAGGCGCCGGCTTTTGAGGAGCCGTTATCTTCGGACGCGATGTGCTGGTTCGCCTTCATGTCGAGGTAGGCGTTGGCCTGTTGCAATGTCACTCCAGGCTGCAGGCGCGCGATGGCGAACAGGTACTCGTTGTAGCGATAGTGTTCGTCCTGATAACGGCCGAGCGGCAGCGCCATCGGGATCCACAGCTCGACCTGGTTAGGCCAGTTGAATTCCGGACCCATTACGCCGATCACGCGGTAGGGCCGATCGTTCAGCGTCAGGGTTCGTCCAACGATGTTGGGATCGGCCCCGAAATGCTTTTGCCACGTGCGATAGGCGAGCACGGCTTCGTGCTCAGCCCCTGGCTGATCTTCTTCCGGCGCAAACACGCGTCCCAGGAGCGGCTTGGCGCTGAAGGTATCGAAGTATCCAGACGAAACCTTGGCGCCGTTCAACAGTTCGGGATTGGCATTTGCCGGGCTGTAGTTGAGACCGCTTGCCTGCATGACCGCTGCAGCCGAAAAGATGTCTTTGCCGGCGAGGACATCGCCGAAGTCGGTCGGCGAGAGATTGATGTTGTTGAGATCGGGGATCTTCAGGTAACGCGCGCGCAACGCGAGCAGTCCGCTGGCGTGAGGTATGCCGCTGGGATTGAGCAGCACGGCACTGGTGACGGAGAAGACGGCGATGTTGGCGCCGATTCCGAGCGCCAGCGTCAAAACCGAGACCAGCGCGAAGCCCGGAGCCTTGCGCAGCTGGCGCAGGGCATATCGAAGATCGTGTAAGAGCGTGTCCATGCTATTCCATCCTCAAAGCCTGCATCGGCTCAACGTGCGCGGCCCGTCTGGCAGGCCAATAGCAAGCAGCTATTACTGTGACAGCGAGCGTTGCAATTACCAGCAGTGCGGACGTCGCATCATAGGGCTTAACCTGGAACAACATGCTTGCAATCAGCTGTCCGCTAAGCCAGGCGATGGCCAAACCGCCAGTCACACCGGCGATCACCGGCAACGCAGCCTGCCGGAAGACCAGCAGATACAGTGCCTGGCGCGGAGCTCCCAAAGCGACACGCACGCCCATCTCGCGCGTACGCTCCGCCACCGAATACGACAACACGCCATAGAGGCCAAGAGCAGCTAGCAGCAGTGCGGCGGAGGCGAACCCCATCAGCAGATTGAACTCGAATTGGCGCTGCGCGACCGACGAGCCCACCACCTCGTCCATGGTTTCGACGTGGGTCATCGCCGCCTCGGGCTCGACCTGCGTAATGGCGCTGGTGACCGCGCCGGCCAAGGCCTTCGCATCCTCCGCGGTGCGCACGGCAAAGAAGCTCGACGGCTGGGGCCGTTGCCAATACGGGTAGTAGACGATGGCGATGGGATCGGCGCTTAGTTCCTCAGTGCGAGCATCGGCGATCACTCCGACAACGGTGTATTCCTTATCGTCGCCCGAGCGGAAGCTGCGACCAACGGCATTCTGGTTCGGCCAGAGTTTACGCGCGGCTACTGCCGATATCACGGCGGAATTCTTGCTGCGATCCTGCTCAGTAAACGACCGGCCGAAAAGCAAGCGGATGCCCATTGTCGACAGAAAGTTAGGACTGGCCCACCGAATGTTGGCCATGGTTTGATTTTCCAGCGGAACGTCTTTAGGCGCCGGCAAAGGCGTCAGGCCATCGACCCAAGTCTCGCCGTTCATCATGGGCGCGCTGGAGAAACTGGCGGATTCGACACCGGGCAGTTGTGACAACCGCCGTAGTGACTCGTTGTAGAAGCGATTGCGCGGCTCGTCTTTCTCGTAACTCCCGCGTGGGAGGGTGACCCGCAGGGTCAGAATGTGCTGCGTCTGGAAGCCGCGATCGACTTTCATCAGGCGAACAAAACTCTTGGCCAGCAACGCCGCGACCAGAAGCAGTGCGGTGCTGCACAGCACCTCGGCGCTGACCAGCACAGTGCGAACCCGCGCGGTGCGACGACTCCCCACCGTACGAGCGCTCGCCCCCTGCAAAATCGATTGCGGATCGATGTTGATGGAACGCCATGCGGGCAGCAGGCCGGCAAGCAACACGGTGATCGTAGTAGCCAACAGCGAGAATCCCAGTACC
>JASHXK010000138.1 GCA_030043575.1 Terriglobales bacterium | reverse complement strand
CGTTTATTCCACCTGGGTAGTTTCAACCTTCCGACCTACGGTCTGATGGCGGCGCTGGGCCTCATCTTTGGCCTGCTGCTTATCGTCAAGCTTGGCCGCGAGCAGGGTCTCGACCCTGACAAGCTCTGGAACCTCGGCCTCATAGCGATCCTCTCTGGCATCACCGGGGCGAAAATTCTCTACCTGATCACGGATTCCGACGCGCGGCAGCACATATTTTCGCTGGCAACCTTGCAGGCCGGCGGCGTTTGGTCCGGCGGATTCCTGCTGGCGCTGGTGATGTGCATCTGGTACATGCGCGCCAACAATATGCCGGTGCTGCGCACCTGCGACGTCTTTGCTCCCGGACTCGCGCTCGGCCACGCCTTCGGCCGCGTCGGCTGCTTCGCGGCCGGCTGCTGCTACGGCCGCGAGACGCATGTAGCCTGGGCCGTCACGTTCCACAATCCGCTGGCTAATGAGATCGTCGGCACCCCGCTCAATGTCCCACTGCATCCCACGCAGCTCTACGAGATGATCCTGGAACTTGCCAACTGCCTGTTCCTGGTGTGGCTGATCCGGCGCAAGAAGTTTGAAGGGGAGATCATTGGGACGTACATGATCATTTACGGCGTCGGACGCTACTTCATCGAGTTTTTCCGTGGCGATCCTGGCCGCGGCGAGTTTTTCGGCTGGATGAGTGGCACTCAGGCCATTGCCATCTGCCTGGTAATCTTCGGCGGGCTGCTATGGATGCGACGTGTCGCGCTCGCGCCGCCTGTGCCAGTCAAGGCGGCAAGGTAGTTTCGAGTTTCCGGTTTCCCGACCACGATGCCGTTTTTTGCTCCGCATCCGTCCGATCCGTAGACTTGAAACTTCAAACTTGAAACCTGAAACTATTTGAGCTTGGCTCCCCACACTATCGTCGTTCCTCCCAGTGCCGCCGGCCAGCGCCTCGATCAGTTCCTCGTTACGCGAATCCCCGACATCAGCCGGGCACGCGTGCAGCAACTTCTGCGCGACGAAAAGGCCCTGGTTAACGGATCGACTGCTAAGCCTTCGCTCAAATTACAAGGCGGCGAAGAGATCACCGTTCTCGGCGATCCTCAGCCGCCGCCACTCCGCGCCATCGCCGAGGACATTCCTCTGGACATTGTCTATGAAGACACCGACCTGGCAGTCGTCAACAAGGCCGCGGGAATGATGGTTCACGCCGGGGCCGGGGCGACCGAAGATGAGCGCAATCGGGGTACGCTGGTCAATGCTCTTTTGCATCGCTTCGGCGCTTTGTCCGGCGTTGGCGGCGAGCTGCGGCCCGGCATTGTGCACCGGTTGGACAAGCAAACCAGCGGCCTCATCCTGGTTGCGAAGAATGATGTGGCACACCGCAGGCTGGCACAGCAGTTCTCCAGGCGCGAAGTCAAGAAGCGCTACATCGCCCTGGTGCATGGCTGGCTGAGGAAGGATCGCGGCACCATCAATACTCCAATCGGCCGCGATTCAATACGGCGTACACGCATGACAACCAACGCCAGTAGCGGGCGATCTGCGATCACTCATTATGAGGTGCGGGAGCGAATCACTTCGCCCTACGGCAAATTCACGCTTCTGGACGTGCGCATCGAGACGGGCCGCAGCCATCAGATCCGGGTTCACCTGTCGTCACTTGGTCATCCGATCGTAGGGGACCGATTGTACGGCGCACCGCGAGAGGTCCGGATAAGCAGGACAGCTGGTGCGCGGACGCCCAAAGCGCCGGCAGTCCTCACGCCGGAGCGAAATTTCCTTCATGCCACAGCGCTCAGTTTCCACCAACCTACCTCCGGCGAGTGGTTGGAGCTGGCAGCAGCGTTGCCTCCGGAGTTGGTGGAGTTTCTGCAGCAGCTTTGCACCTAGCGCGCCTCTCAAGTGCCGCTACTACGAATTGAAGCCGGAACTTAGTCAGTTCCGGCTTCTGGGTCTGTCATGAATTAAGGCAAGGTTCGAAAGTAATACTAAAACAGCTTACGGCGCAGCAAGCCCGCTACTCCAAGCAGGCCGGAGCCAAGCAGAAGGATGCTGCTGGGCTCAGGAACTGAGTTAGTAGTGGTAGTCGACTGAGTGCCTAGCAGCGTGAACGACTCCGAAGGAATCGATCCTACGGTGTTCTCCGAGGCCGAAGACGGACCGGAGTTCTCGTCCCAGTAGATCGGATCGCCGCTGGGTACGCTGGCGTTCTGCAGGTTCAGCCAGTAGGTGCCGGAATTGAGCGTCGGACCGTTGAACGAGGTGCTCTCGGTGCAGACGTTAAAGCCGAAGCCGTTAGTGCTGCAGCCGCTCTGCGTGAAGTTGACGGTCTGATCAAAGTAGGTGGTGCCGCTGTTCTCACCCGAGGTGATGGACAGTTCCGCCGAGGTCAGAGTGTCGCCTTCAAACAGCCACATTCCGAAAGAGCCGCCGGTGATGGTTGCACCGCCCCCGCCGACATTGAACGTGTCGCTGACAACGAAGCCGAAGTTGATGGTCCAAGCATCGGTGTTCCCGTTGATTGGTCCGTTGTCATAAATTGTCTGCGCCATCGCTGGAATGGCGACCAGCGCCAGTAGCAGCAGTGTGAGTGAAGCAATACGCAGTTTCAAGGAAGATCCTCCTTAGGTATGAAATAGAAAGAAGTGGTAACAGCGCTGTTACCGGAAGTAACATCGCCAGCTCATTGCGCGTGCCGTGCGATGCGAATCTCGCCTCGACTCGGGAAGGAATAAGTACATCAGCCTGCGGCGCCGGGAGGAGTCAAGGACAGCGAGCCCGGCACCAATCCTGAACAGGGCGGCAGCTCGAACCTGACCTACCACAGCCCTGCATGATCTAAATTCACGAAATATCGGCGATGGGAAGTGCAATTCTGCTGCCGCGGTAAGTAGCTGAAACGACGAAGCAAGCAACCTTTCTTACTGCAAGTCGTTGCAACAATGTTCGTAGTATTTACCAAGCTACTGATAGGTGTTCCCATTATGGGAATATTCCGTACCTACTTAGTTGTAGCTTATAGTGCGCTAGCTGTGATGGGATAATTCCCAATTCGGGACTTCACACTCTATAGAACACGCTATACAGATATGCCCATCATTGCAGAGTTCGCAAGGCATCCTGGAGGTCGGAAAGTAAATCGTCGATAGCCTCCAGGCCTATATTCAGTCGTATAATTCGGTGTCGATAGTCTGGTCTGGCTTTGTAGTGTGTAAAATCGTAGGCAACCACTAGGCTAGTTACTCCACCCCAACTATAGCCAATCTTAAATAGCCTGAGAGAGTTGACGAAGGCTAATACTTGCTCTTTGTTCACGTCTTTACGCAAGACGAACGCAAACACTCCGGCGGAGCCCGTGAAATCGCGCTTCCATATTTCATGTCCCGGGCAGGATTGCAGCGCCGGATGCAGCACGAGCTCAACTTCAGGCTGCAACGCTAGCCAACGCGCGATTGTCAGGGCCGAGGATCCCATCGCCTCCAGCCGCACGGCAAGCGTCTTCATGCCGCGCAATGCCAGGCTGCAGTCATCGGGCGATGCTGCGCAGCCCAGGATCTGCAGAGTTGCGCCGAGCTGCCGGTAGATGGCTTTGTCCTTGACCGTAACCGATCCCAGTAGTAGATCACTGTGTCCTCCAACATACTTGGTGAGCGCCTGCATGGTGACGTCGACACCATGCGCGAAAGCATCGAAGTACACTCCCGCGGACCAGGTGTTATCCATGACTACCAAAGCTCCGGCCGAATGCGCCGCATGAGCAATGGCCGGCACGTCCTGAACTTCCATTGTGATCGATCCGGGACTCTCGCACCACACCAGGCGTGTGTTCGGTTGAATCAGGCCGCCGATGTCGCGGCCGATGGTCGGCTGATAGTAGGTGACCTGCGCGCCAAATCGCCGCAAGAGGTCGTTGGCGAGCTTGCGGTTGGGACCGTAAATGCTCTCAGGTACGAGGATGTGATCGCCGGTCTTGAGAAGAGCAAGATCGATCAGCGAAATGGCGCACTGCCCGCCGGGCGTGATGATGGTGCGATACCCTTCCTCAAGCTCGCAGATGCGGCCAGCCAGCTCCAGAGTAGTCGGCGTCCCGTAAAGACCGTAGGTGTAGCCGGTCTCGTATTGATCCCAGGCGTCGGTAACCGCACTGGCGTCTGGAAAAACGGTAGTTGAACCGCGATAGGTTGGAGTTGTCAGCGAACGATAGCCTTCCGGAACCGCAACATCGGAGTGAATCAGCTTAGTTTTCCAGTGCTTCGGCATCGCAACATTATAGAGAGCAGCCAGTAGGCAGCACTAAGCGTTCAGCTGAGGCCAGTCAAGAACGCCCGGGCGGCCCACTCGGTGCCCGCACGACGTACAATTTTCCTGCAATCCAACGGGAGGCGGCGATGCGCTGGTATCACTATGTGGCGTTCTTTTTCGGAGGTGCGTTTCTGGTGAACACGCTTCCGCACCTGGGCAACGGAACCTCCGGTTACCCGTTCCAGAGCCCGTTTGCGCACCCGCCAGGGATCGGACTCTCATCGGCCACGGTGAATGTGTGCTGGGGCCTGTTCAACCTCGCCGTCGCCTACCTGCTGCTGTGCCGCGTCGGCCAGTTTGAACTGCGCAGCTGGCGTTGCGTGCTGCCGATGGCCGCCGGAATCGTGTGGATGTCGCTGATGCTGGCGCAGCACTTCGGGAAGCTGCATGGGGGAATGTGATGGGCGGTTCCTTACTCAAAGTCATGGTTCGCGGTATCGGGGACTTGCCAGATTTGCATCGCAGTATGGCAAGGACTGCTGGTGGATTGCTGACAGCTATTCGATGATCGCCAGCGTGTCGCCGGCATTCACGGCCGAGCCTTCTGCAGCGAGGATTTTCTGCACCTTGCCGTCCTTGGGGGATTTCATCTCGTTCTGCATCTTCATGGCTTCCATGACGACAACGCCTTGGCCGGCCTTGACCTCCTCCTTCTCGCTGACGAGGATGCGAACGATCTTGCCGGGCATAGGAGCCTTCAGCTTCTGCGGGCCACTGTCGGCTCCGGCCACCGCACGGCGGGTGCGCAGCGACCGCGGGTCCTGCACATCGACGGCATAACGCGCGCTGCCGATGACCATGTGCAGTTCTCCTTGCAGCGAGCGTTCGCGCTTGATCTCGTAAGCCTTGCCGCTGACCAGGACAGAAAGCACATCGCGGGCGGTCAGCGCCGCGTCGACTTCGATAGCCTGGCCATCAACCTTGCATAGCCAGGTCCTCTCGCCGCGCTCGAGTTCCACCTGATGTGTCTTACCGTCAACAAGAACGTCGTAAGTCATAAAGGAGGGAAGCAGTTACCAATTAGCGAAATCCAAACCTGGGTGCCCCAGATCTCGCGCCTTTCGAGATCTGGGCGGAGTCGTTGGAGGCTGACTATCCCATGCATCTGCGCCATTCGAACATGTGGTAGCAGTCTATCTATCTCCCACTGCTTCGGCCCGTGCCGTCCGCCGCCAATTTGAAACCGGCGCAGGCGCTACCCCGTTTCCGTTCGCCGTT
>JASHXK010000137.1 GCA_030043575.1 Terriglobales bacterium | reverse complement strand
GTGGACGGGCTCGATCCGTAGCTACGAGCCGAGTAGCTCGGGCTGGAACCGTAGCTCCGTCCTGCCGAATAGCCTGGCGAGGAGCTATAGCCACGATTGGCGGAGTAGCCCGGCGTCGAGCCGTAGGAGCTGCGGCCATAGCTGCTCGACGGCGAACTATAACTGCGGCTGTTGCCGTAGCTGCCACTGGACGGACGGCCGTAGTTGGACGAGGCCGAGTACGACGGCGCCGCGTGGTACTGATAGTTCGAAGGCGGACGCGGTACGGATGAAGCTGATCCGGCGCGTGAAGCGGAATATTGCGAGCCACCGACGCGGCTGGCGGAGTTCGCCGCCGAGTTGCCGGTACCGTAGCGCTGGTTGCTCGCCGTCGTTGCCGATCCGCGATTGGTGGTCGCGGTTGACGTGTTGCCGTTCGGACGGGCAAAGCTGTCGTTGCTGGCCGGCGGACGAGGCACGTTGTTGTGCGACTGCGCCGCGTTGGCGGAGTTGTAGGTTGATCCTCCAGCCGAAGGCGGATGCGGAACATTGGTGGCGGAGTTCGCAGGCGTATTGGTGCGAGCCTGGGATCCGGCTGCCGGAGCAGTTCCACGCGAGGCTTCGGTGCCGGTGTTCGGACGAGAAGCGTTATTAGCGGCCGACGTGGTGTTGCCGCGGTTGAAGGAATTCGCGTTGCTGTGCGCTGACGCCGACTCAACACTGGCCGCGTGCGTCGACGGCGGCGTAGCCCGCGTCACCACAGAGCGGCTGCCGACGTTATGCGACGGAACGCCCGTGGTGCGCGGCGATTGTCCACCGGTCACGGAAGAGTGAGTCGGGTTGGCGTTGGCGGTGTTCATCAGATGCGCGTTGTTGAGCGCCGAAGACGGTACCGCTCCGCCGACTTTGTTGACCATCGCGCCGGAAGTAAATGCCGCCTTGGAAGCCGAGGTCACGCCATTGCGGGCGATCGCGTTGGTGTTGTTGTTGTGGTAATAGTTGTTGGTAACGTTGTTGATGTTGGTAATGTGCGTGTTGGTGATGTTCACGTTGCGGAAGTAATTTCCGGTAACGTAGCCGCCGCCGTGATACCAGCCGCCATGCCATCCCCATCCACAGTAGCGAGGATAGTAGGGCTGACCCCAACCCAGCGGGAACCAGCCAAAGCCGATACTCACGCCCCATCCACCCCAACCAAAGCCCCAGCCGCCACCCCAGCCGATGCCGATGCTGAAGCCCGGTCCGCCGACCCAGCCGACGAGTGCGGGAGCGTAGTAAGGATTCCAGTAGCCGAGGGGTCCGGGCGACCACGCCCAAGCGTTATTCCAATAGACCCAGCGGCCATAGTGGAAGGGAGCGAATCCCCAGGACGCGGAGTCAACCCAAGTCCAGCCCCAGGGCGCGATCCACGCCCACTGACCGTAACGATACGGAGCCCAGCCCACGGGAACCGCGGTCGGCGTCCAGACCGGACCGTAGGGCGAGTTGGGATACCACGTGCCGTTGGCGTCGAGATCCTGATAGCCGATCACGCCCGGCGAGACGTAACGCGCCGAGAGCGAATCGTCGAGCCGTTTGTCGCGGACCTGCACCCAGTCGTCAAAGCCATCGCGCTGCGGCGCCTCTGCGGCAATGTGGGTCAGCGACTCGCCGTTGCTGAAACGAACTTGCTGACCGGAGGTGACCTTCACCGACGCGCCCTTGCCGGTAGCTTCGCCCTGGCCGCTCCGTACCGTTACCCAACTCTGATCTTCGTTGGGATAAACGTCGAAGCGATACGAGCCTGACTTGGTGATCGTGAAGGCGTAGTTCGGAGTGTCGACCTCGTAGATCTCGCCGCCCTCGAGGTGACGCACAGTAACGCTTAGCGTGCCCTGGTCGAGCTCCAGTTGCACGGTGTTGTCGCTTACGTTCGTCAGCGTGAGCGAGGTCTCCGAGTTCATGCGGAGGAAGCCATCGCCGACGTTGAGCTCAGCCTTGGAATTCTTATCGGTCCAGATGCGGTCCGAGGTGGTCAGCGGGCGATTGGTGTTGGCGGCAATCCAGTCATTCACGCCACCCGGCTGGGTCGAGACTTGGCCATCCATGTACTGGATGCGGGCCACACGACCGGAAGGCTCCTGCTGCTCGGCGCCTTGCTGATAAGGACCTTGTGCCGCACCCTGATCAGGATAATCCTGTTGGGCGCCCTGATCGGGATAGTTCTGCTGCGCCTGGGCGTCGGGAGGCGGAGGCGGGTAAGCGCCTTGATCCTGGCTTTGATCCTGTGCAAATGCCGCGCCAGTGCTCAGCGCGACAGACAGCAGCGCGGTAAACAACCATTCAAACCGCCGCCGTGGTTTCATGTTTCCTGCTCCTCTCGCCTCTACAGATGATCTTCATGCCGGAGGCGATTTCGGTACCTGACAGCAGGAGTGACTCTTTGCCCGCTGTCGGTAATGTGAACCCGAAATGTATGAACGAGTTGCGGCAGGTTTCTTGCACGGCAATTCGTAACAATTCTTCACAGAAAAAGCGAAAACTGGCGCCTGGAGGTAGCAGTGATGAGGTTGGACTTACGGGCCAGAGGGAATGCGACCTTAGTCGGCTGGTTTGACGAAGTAGCCCGCCACGCGCCATTGTCCGCTCGGCTCCTGCACCGGCGTGATGTTCTCGATCAGCACGGGGGCGTTAGCGAACTTGGTGCGAAATTGAATGGCGACGTACCTGGCGCCAGGTGCACCGGGAAGATTGGTATCGAGAGTGGCGCTCTTAAGCTGCCGCGTGACCACCTTACCATAGGCCGCGCGGCCGCCGCCCATCGTGTTTTCCCATTGCTCTCGGGAAATCCTCTGCTGAAAAAGAGCGGAGGCGTTATCCCAGCTTTCTCCGTAATTGCCATTGTCGACCTGCGCGAGCCACTCCTGGGCGGCGTAGGTTGCGGCCTTTACGTTGGGGTCCTGGGCAGGAGAGCAGCTGAGAAGGACGGAGACCACTATGACCGAAAGGCAGATCCGGGTGAAGGATTTCATCTTTCCCTCCAAACGGCGGACACATTGTAGCGAGTTGCGCAGGAGATGTCAGTGATGTGTCTGTATAGCCCGGATTCGTCGTCGCTCTGAAGGCGCTTTGTGCATCGAAAGCAGCATGCGAGGCTTAGGCGGGATCTCCTCGATTCTTATCTTGACGGCTGTGCTGGGGGTCTTCGCGACTGCCGGGACGCCGGGATCGTTTCGTGGGACGATCGTTGAGGGACCGCACGATGCGGCCGACAAGAATTGGATTTATGTGCAGAGTAGGAACGGCATGGCGCGCCGCGTGGACATTTCACACGCGCGGGTCAGCTACGACGAGAGCGTGCCGACGGCGACCCGTCTGCCGAAGCCGGAGGATGCGCTGACTGCTGGCGCCGAAGTTCGCGTCACTGCCGAACAGGGTAGCGATGGCGAGTGGCGCGCTAGCCGGGTGGAGATTTTGAAGAAGCAATCAGCAACCAGCAATTAACTGCCGGGCGCCCAAGATATTCGCCTCGCTTGCGAATGTCTGGGATGTCCCGTTGAGCAAGCGCGACCGCGCTTCACGTGCTATGATGCCGCATGCGCATTACCCCGGCCCATCTCGATAAGATGACTTCCCAGCTCTCGACCGGCCGCTCCGACCTGCGAATGCGCTGAACCACGCGCTCACTTGGATCGCGTCAGCTTTCCCAAAGTTCACCGTACCTGCGATACTGAGTAGTAAGCTGCGCGTTCTTCTCTTCCCCTTCGCACGAAAAGCAGGTCCCTCCGCTCCGGCTGAAGCCGTCGGTCGGGATGACAAATTTTGGGGAGCGCATTGGGCACGGCTGAAGCCGCGCCCTGTTACAAAGCAGACGATTCGGCGCGGCTGAACAAAGCGGTGAGGAAGTTGGGTTTGAGCGCCTTGTAGCAGGGTACGGCTTCAGTCGTGCCATAAGCCGTTTGTTTCTTGGTAGAGCCGGCTTTAGCCGGCGGCATGCTGAAAATGAGCGACTACTTGAAAGCCGTGCAGGAGCGCGTTGTCATCTACGACGGCGCGATGGGCACTGCCGTCCAGGGCTACAACCTTCCGCTCGACGAGTTCTGGGGCAAGGACGGCTACAACGACATCCTCGTGCTCAGCCGTCCCGATGTCGTCAAAGAAATTCACGCCTCGTACCTGACCGCCGGCGCCGATGTCGTCGAGACCAACACTTTCAGCTCCACGCGCATCGTCATGGCCGAGTACGACATGGCTGATCAGGTTCACGAGATCAACGTCGCTGCGGCAAAGCTGGCGCGGGAGGTCGCGTCGAGCTTCAATGGTCGCAAGCGCTTTGTCGCCGGCTCCATGGGCCCAACCACCAAGCTGCCCTCGCTCGGCCACATCGGCTTCGACGATATGGCCGCCGCCTACACTGAGCAGGCGGTCGGCCTGATCGACGGCGGTGTCGATGTGCTGCTGCTCGAAACCTGCCAGGACATCCTGCAAGCCAAGGCCGGACTGGTCGGTATCTTCGACGCGCTGAAGAAAACCGGCGAGAACATTCCCGTCCAGGTGCAGGTCACGCTCGAATCCACGGGTACGATGCTGCTCGGCACCGAGATTGGCGCGGCACTCACCACGCTGGAGATGTTTGACGTCGCCGTCATCGGCATGAACTGCGCCACCGGTCCGAAAGAGATGAACGACGGCGTGCGCTATCTCGGCGCGAACTCGCCGCGTCCCGTCTCGGTCTTACCGAACGCCGGATTACCGCAGAATGTTGGCGGCCGCGCAGTCTACCAACTCCAGCCGCAGGAGCTCGCCGACTACCACAAGCAGTTCATCACCGAATACGGTGTGCGCATCGTCGGCGGATGCTGCGGCACGAACTACGCGCACATCAAGGCCGTCTCCGAAGCTTGCGCGAACCTCGAGCCCGCGAAGCGCGAAGTGAAGACCGCGGCCGCGGCTGCCAGCGCGTATTCCATGGTCCCGCTCGACCTCGACCCAAAGCCGCTCGTCGTGGCTGAGGAGATGAACACCACCACGCGCGTCGAGCACTTCAAGAACATGGTGCGCGCGCAGGACTACGACGGCATCCTCACGCTCGCCAAGAAGCTGGTGAACGAAGGCTCGCACATGCTCGACCTGTGCTGCGCCATTGTGGGCGAGGACGAGAAGGGCTACATCTCGAACATCCTCGAAAAGATCGCCACGCGCGTGCCCGCGCCCATCACCGTTGACTCCACCGAAGCCGACGTGATCGAGGAGGCGTTGAAGCGCATCCCAGGCAAGGCGATCATCAACTCCATCAACCTGGAGGACGGCGAGAAGCGTACGTCGAAAGTTCTGCCCATGGCCAAGCGCTATGGCGCGGCGGTCATCGCGCTCACCATCGACGAAGACGGCATGGCGCTGACCTGGCAGAAGAAGCTGGCCATCGCCAAGCGCATCTTCGATCTGGCGGTGAACAGGTACAGCATCCGCCCCTGCGATCTGATCTTCGACGCGCTCACGCTGCCTATCTCGACCGGCCAGGAAGATTACCGCACCGCCGGCATCGAGACGCTGAAGGCGGTCAAAGCGATCAAGCAGGAGTTGCCCGAGGTCAAGACCATCCTCGGCGTCAGCAACATTTCGTTCGGGCTGAACGTCTACTCGCGGCGCATTCTGAACAGCGTTTTCATGCACGAGGCGGTCGATCATGGCCTCGATATGGCGATCGTTAACTACAGCAAAATCTATCCGTTGTACAAGATTCCTGAAGCCGAAGTTGATCTGGCGCGCAAGCTGATCTTCTTCGATCAGTCGAACGGCGATCCGCTCCAGGTCTATATGGCGCACTTCGCCGGGACCAAGGGCAAGGAAGAGAAGACTACCGCACACGTCGATACGCTCTCGGTCGAAGACAAGCTGAAGTGGGCGATTATCAACGGCGAGAAATCCGTCGGCGACGGAGCGAACAAGAAATCTCTCGACGAAATTCTGGAAGAAGCGCTCGGCACCTATTCCCCGCTTGACCTGATCAACAATGTTCTGCTCGACGGCATGAGGACCGTCGGCGATCTCTTCGGCGCACGCAAGATGCAGCTGCCGTCGGTGCTCGACTCGGCCGGGGTGATGAAGGCCGCCGTCGCGTATCTCGAGCCCAAGATGGAGAAGACCGAGGGCTCGCAGAAGGGAACCATTGTCCTGGCCACGGTGAAGGGCGATGTCCACGACATCGGCAAGAACCTCGTTGACATCATCCTCAGCAACAACGGCTATCGCGTGGTGAACCTCGGCATCAAGCAGCCCTCGGACGCGATTATCAAAGCCGCGCTGGATGTGAAAGCCGACGCAATCGGTCTCAGCGGGCTGCTGGTGAAGTCGACGCTGGAGATGAAGTACGTGGTCCAGGACCTGCATCATCAGAAGCTGGAGTTCCCTGTCATTTGCGGTGGCGCGGCGCTCACCCGCAAATACGTCGAAGACGATCTGCGTCGCGAGTACAACGGCGGCATCTTCTACGCCGATGACGCCTTCGCCGGTCTCCACCTGATGGAGGATCTGTCTTCTCCCAACGGCGCGCGCGAGAAACGCATTGAAGAAGGTCGCGTCGTGAAAGAGTTCGCTCGAGCCGCTGCTGTTGGCGTATTGGAAGGCGAAGCGGCGACGACTCCGAGCATAGAGATTCCCTCCGCGCCGGATATTCCGCGGCCGCCGTTTTGGGGCGTGCGCGTGCTTGCGCCGCAGGACTTTGACCTGCGCGAAATCTTCCGGTACATCAATGAGACTGCGCTCTTTAAGAATCAGTGGCAGCTCAAGACCGCTTCACAAGAGGATTACGGCCGGCTGGTCGAGACGAAGTATCGCCCCATCCTGCGCGATCTGGAAGAGGAAGTGATCGCCGCGGGATGGTTCCAGCCGAAGGTCGTCTATGGCTACTTCGGCGCGCAGGGCGACGGCAACGACACCATCGTCTACAACTTGCCCGAAGGCTGGAAGCAGGGCGACGCGATTCCGCCCGAAGCGCTGCGCTTCACCTTCCCGCGCCAGCGTGAGGGACGGCGGTTGTGTATCTCGGATTTCTTCCTGCCGAAGCCTAGCGGCAAGATGGACGTGATCGGCATGTCGTGCGTGACTATCGGCGATAAAGCTTCGCACGAGACGCAAAAGCTCTTCGAGGGCGGCGAATACACCAAGTATCTCTACCTGCATGGCCTGAGCGTCGAATCAGCCGAAGCGCTGGCCGAACTGGCGCATAAGCGCATTCGTGAAGAGCTCGGCATCGCCGGCGACGACTCACCGCACATCCGCGATCTGTTTCATCAGAAGTATCGCGGCTCGCGCTACTCGTTCGGCTATCCGGCGTGCCCAAATCTTGAGGACCAGACGAAGCTGTTCGCGATGATCCATCCGGACGAGAACATCGGCGTGCATCTGACGACTGGATTCTTATTGGAGCCCGAGCAGAGCACATCGGCGATTATCGTGCATCATCCTGCGGCGAAGTATTTCGTAGCATAGCGTAACGCTGAATGCATCGCATGACTCGCGTTCTTCTTTCCTGGAGCAGTGGCAAAGACAGCGCCTGGGCGCTCCATGTCCTTCATCTACGTTCGGAGTACGAGATCGCCGGATTACTCACAACACTGAACAGCGAATTCGACCGCGTAGCGATGCACGGCACGCGGCGATCTGTGCTGGAGGCGCAGGCTAAGGCAGCATCGCTGCCGTTGTGGGATGTTCCGCTGCCATGGCCGTGTTCCAATGCCGATTACGAGGTGCGGATGCGCGAAGTCTGCCAGCGCGCTGTCGACGAGAAAATCAACGCCGTGGCTTTCGGCGATTTGTTCCTGGAGGATGTGCGAGCCTATCGCGAAACGCAGCTGCGAGAAACCGGATTGCAGCCACTCTTCCCGCTGTGGCAGATGCCGACTGCAGCTCTAGCTAGAGAAATGATTGCCGGAGGTCTGCGTGCCAAGTTGACGTGCGTCGATACGCACCAGCTGTCAGCGGACTTTGCCGGCAGAGATTTCGATGAACGCTTGCTTAACGAACTCCCGATCGAAATCGATCCCTGTGGCGAACGCGGGGAGTTCCACACCTGCGTCTCTTCCGGACCGATGTTCCATTCTCCTATCGAACTTGAGCCGGGAGAGATTGTCATTCGCGATCGATTCGCCTTTGCCGACTTCCAGGTGCGCAAAGCAAGCTAAACAACCCTCCTCGCGATGACAATCTTCCGGCGATTGTCCGACAGTGGAGATGTGTTGGCCGAAAGCCGATAGCGGTTACGCCGCTGCGCTGCGCCCGCGGCTGATCACGACGTAGCGTTCTGAAGCCTGCAGAATGCTGCGCAGATCGTTGCAATGACAGCAATCGACCGCGCCATTCGCCAGCGACTGCGTCCACATCCGGTCATCGGCCAGGCGGTGAATACAAACGAAGGCCGTGGCAGGAAAGCTCCTGCAGAGCTCTTTCAACTCGGCCATGTCAACCAATTCGAGATCAACGACCGCAAACGGCGCACGAAAGCGTGCTACGGCGGAGCGGGTTTCTTCGGCTGATTTCGCAACCACCAGGTTGCGAAATTCCTTTCCCAGCGATGCAGCCAGGCGCTCGGCCGATACTGCGTCGTGGTGAGCGAGGACAACATTGATAGGCCGCATGACAAACCTCTTAGCTAGGAATGAATGATGGCGCAATGCCATCAATTGTGAATTTGGTGACTTCGGGGTACGAGGAACCGGGCCAGAGGAACAAATTACTAGCGCTACTTGGTGGCGTCGTTGGCGGGTTCGAAGGGTTCCGGCTGAAGTTTGCCATTACGCTTCAGCAGAATCTCTACTTTGCCTTCGGCATCCTCCAATTCTTTCCGGCAGGAGCCTGAAAGCTTCATGCCTTCATCGAAGAGTTGCAAGGCGCGGTCGAGCGGGACATCACCCTTTTCCAGTTCCGCTACGATTTTCTCCAGCCGCTCCAGGCACTCTTCAAACTTCGGCAAACTCGAACCCCTTCAGGCGATTCTAATCCAGATTTCCTCAATACGAATGAAAATTTCACAGCCTCATTTGTGGTGCAATCGGCGATCAGAAATTTATGCCGCCGGTGACGATCCTGGTGCGCCCTTCATAGGTGTCATGAGCGTCGTATTCCCATAGTTGGCTGGTGCCGAAATAGACGCCTTTATACGGCGTCGAGACATTTACCGTGAAGCCTCCGGCCTGGATGGTGTATTTCAAACCCTGGCTGTCGCGCCGCTCATTGGCTGTCGTTTGCCACTGTCCGTATCCCGCAGGGCCGGCCAGCAGCGACCACTTCTCCTCCTTGCCGAAGCTGAAGGTATGCGATAGCGAATAGTCAATCGATTCGTTTTGTCCCGGCGTGACGGGGTCGGCTGGGCGGCGCGCCTCTTGCGTGTTCCAGGCGTAGTAGTTATAAACGCTCACCTGGTTGGATTTGCTTTTGGTCAGATAAATCGTCGCCCCAACCTGCGGACCGAAGGTCCAGCAACCGGAACTGAGATTGTCGCGCAGCAACGGCGTATAGCGTCCGCTGAAGGCATAGATGCTCGCACCCACCTGCAGGTCCAGGCGCTTGAAATTCCAGCCCAGATCGAAGGGAACGAAGTTGATATTAGTGAAGCCAACGGCGCTCACTCCGTAGGTCTGCTGCTCTAAGGTGGCCAAGCCGCTCTTTGATATAACGACGTTAGAATCGATCGCGGAGAAGCTGCCCTTTGAGATGGCCACGTCCACCATGAGTTCCAGCTTCGCGCCCCACAATTTGGATTTGGGAACCAGAGTGAAGGAATTGTTATCGATGAGGGCAAAGAAATTGTCGTCATCCGGCCGAGGTTTGCCGTCGGGGGCGTATAGACGGTCGGCTGTGTTGTACCAGAACTGATTGGAGTAAGAAAAACCGGGGTCGGGAACCCCTCCCGCGCCGCTAAGATTCGAGCCCGGCGAGTAGACACCGCGAATCTGCGCGCTGGCGCACGCGGTGAGCGTTGCGCCCGTCGCAAGAACCAAACAGATTCGGCCAGCTCTGTTGGATCGTTTCATCGCCCCGATGTGACGCGGTACTACGAATGGCTAGGAATTTTATCAGGGCGCACTGAAATTCGGAGGGTGAAAATTCGTCGCGTCAGTGCAGTGCTAAACAACTGAAACTGGACGACTTACGGAGAGCATCCCCAAAATCGGATGGGACGGAAAACTGGGTTCATCGGCCGTGTGTGGGGCCTGGTACGGAATCTACACTGCAGCCCGCTTGCTCGTCCCCAGTGCCTCCAGTACATCCACGGCGCAGGAATATCGGCCGAATGGCGCGCTGATCTGCGCGCCCTGCACCATGTCTTTGACCGCAGCCAGCATGTCACGTGCAATGGCGACGCCCTCGGCGCGCGCCGCGTCTGCGGTTGTCGCTTTTGCCATGCGGGCGAAGATCTCGTCGGGAATGGACACCCGCAGTTCGTTCTTCATGAACTCGGCATTGCGTGTGCTGGTCAGCGGCCAGATACCGGCAACCACCGGAACGTGGCAATGCTCGATGCGGCGCAGAAAATCCTCCAATAAGCGAATGTCGAAGACCGGCTGCGTAACCGCCAGCTCGGCTCCCGCCTCGACCTTGTATTCGAAGCGGCGAATTTCTTCGTCGATATTGGGGCTGCCAGGATTCGCGCCGACGGCAATGACGAAGGCCGTCGAGCTTCCGGTGGGATTGCCGCCGATGTCGAGACCGCGATTGAGATTGCGAACGATATTCACCAGGCCGATGGAGTCGACATCGAAGACTGCGGTCGCATCCGGATAGTCGCCCATCTTCGGCGGATCGCCGGTGATGCAGATCAGATTGCGAATTCCCACTGCGCTTGCGCCCAGCAGGTCCGACTGAATGCCCAGCACGTTGCGATCGCGACAGGTGTAATGCAGGACCGGCTCAATGCCCACCTCCTGCTTCACCAGCAGGCACAGCGCCTGATTGCTCAGGCGAGCCGAGGCCCTGGGACTATCGGGAATGTTGATCGCGTCCACGCCCACGGACTTGAGAAACTTGGCGCCGTCGAGCTCCCGCCGGGCATCGATGCCGCGCGGCGGCACGATCTCCACCATAGTGACGAATTCGCCGTTGGCGACCTTGCGACCGAGCGCAGAGCGTTCGCTCAACGGCGGAGGCTCGACGGGTTTGGTTTCCGTTGTCTTCGCCAATTTGTAGGAGGAAGCGCGCGCCGACCCCACCTTCAGGAACAGCTTCATGGTGTGGATGTGTTCGGGAGTGGTCCCGCAGCAACCGCCGATCAGCCGAACCCCGACATTGACGAACGGTTCCATGAAGTTCGCCATGTACTCCGGCGAGCACAGATAGATATTGCGGCCTTCCACCGAGCGAGGAATGCCTGCGTTCGGCTGCGCCGACAGCGGTCTGGTGGTGACGGCGCGAACTCGCTCCAGCGCGTCCAGCATGGCCACGGGTCCAACGCTGCAATTACAACCGACAACCTCGGCGCCCCATGCCTCCAGCTGCGGCCCATAGTGCTCCGGGCTCGATCCATCCAGGCAATTGCCGTCCTCGTCGATCGTCACCTGCGCAACCACCGGCAACTCAGGGTTCACATCGCGTGCGGCGAGAATCGCCTGATGCAGCTCTTCGAGATAGCCAAATGTCTCCAGGATCAGCAGATCCACGCCTTCCTGATTCAAGGCCACTATCTGCTGGCGAAAGGCGTCGCGAGCCTCGGCCAGGGCGATCTTGCCCAGCGGCTCAATCCGGACTCCTAGTGGTCCCACTGCTCCGGCGACCAGAGCATCGAAGTTCTTCGTCGCCTCACGGGCCAGCCGCGCTCCCTGCCGATTGATTTCAACCAGTTTGTCGACACATCCGTGTTTCGACAACCGAAACGAATTCGCGCCAAAGGTGTTTGTTTCAATGACGTCGGCGCCCGCCTTCAGGTAGTCCTGATGAATGCCGCGGATGAGGTCGGGTGCGGAGAGATTCAGTTCGTCGTAACAGCGATTGATGAATATACCTTTGGCGTAGAGCAGGGTACCCATGGCGCCATCACATAAAACAGCGCCCTTCTGCAACCGGGAGAGAAATCCTGTTGACATGGTGATCTCAAATAGCGGTAGAGCGGATAGCTTGGTTGGAACTTTATCGCAAATCGGGGCAAAGTGCCATCGGCGCAACGTTCAAAAGACCACGTGGCACTCTGCTATAATCCAACCGTTTACGGCCGCTCATGTCTAATCATAGTGTGTTCTCAGGCAGCTGCCGGAGGCGGCTCGCCCTTGTGGTTGCCTCGCTGATCGCTGTAGTCACAATGGCAGCATGCGGTGGTGGAACCAACCCCAACGCACCCACGGTGGCCAATATCCCCAATGCCGCTTTCATCAGCAACAGCTATTCCGGCGACCTGCAGATTGTCAACACACAGAACGACACCACCAACTACACGGCCGAAACCACGAACTCGGCGGGACAGATCGTTCAGGGACAACCGGTGGCCATCGATGTGTCTACTACGGTGACCTACGAAGTGCTCAGTCCAGACAAGGCCAGTACTTTGGTTTATAACCCGACTAGCTATACCCTGTACGTCATTGGCAATGCCTCGCAGACAGTATCGGGTTCGATGACTTTGTCAGGTCCGGCCCCCATGGCCGCATTTTCCCCCGATAGCAGCACGGCTTATGTCCCCGTCCCCAGCGCACCGGTAAGCGGCTCGCATCCTGGCCTGGTGCAAGCGTGGAGTGTTTCCGAATTTACGAATACAGCCAACTACCCGGTGCCAGCCGCAAGCTCGGTCGCAGTTAGTCCGAATGGTAACTACCTGCTGGTGTTCTCCAACAATTCCGATGCGCTGACGGTGATCAATCTCTCTGCCAGTCCCGTAACCTATGCCAGTGTCGCGGGC
>JASHXK010000136.1 GCA_030043575.1 Terriglobales bacterium | reverse complement strand
ATTGAGCAGGCCGATGCCGTTATCTTCGACCATCAACGCGACGTGATGATTGGATTGCTCCCAACGCACTCCTACCTTGGCCGGCGACGGCTCGCTGGTTTGTGGCGATTGCGCCTGCTCCAGTGCTGCGTCGACGGCGTTGCGAACCAGATTGATCAGCATCTGCTCGATCAGGTCGGGGTCGATCATCAAAGTCAAGTCGGGTCCAGGCGAGATGTCAACCTTCACCCGTGTTTCCAAGCTGGCGATACGTTCGATCAGCGGCCGTAGTTCGATCGCCTGCAATTTGGGCGATGGCATCTGCGCCAGGCGGCGATACGACTGTAGAAAGCGATGCAGCGACGCGGTGCGCGACTCGATGATGTTGAGTCCGCGTTGGAAGTCGGCGTTCTGGGCGTCCGGCAGCTCGGCCAGCGGCAGGCGCGACGACAGGCTGCCGGCAATCGAGATGATCGGCGCGAGCGAGTTATTCAACTCGTGGCCGAGCACGCGAATGAGTCGTTGCCAGGCGCTGCGTTCTTCCTCGCGCAAAGCGCGGCTTACGTCCGACAGCACAATCAGCGTGTGCGGCACGCCGTTCTGGCGAAACGATCGCTTGCGGACCATCCAGCGCGCGTTGGGAGCCGAATATGGCAGCGCGACCAGCGTTTCATTGTCAGCTTCGAAGCAGGCGTTCAGTTCGAGTTCAGTCGCGGTCTTGCCCAGCAGCCGCGCTGCCGGCTGCTGCAACAGGCGCTCGCCGGCGGCATTCATCAGGCGAAGAACGTGATCGGGGTCGAAGGTAAAGAGCGGCGCATCGATCTCTTCGACGACTCGGCGCAGTAATGCTGTGGCTTCGATGGTCTGCACGCGCTGTTCGGTCAGAATGTCGGCGAGAGAGTTGATTTCCAGCGCCAGCTCGCCCATTGCGTCATTGGGAGCGGCACCGCGCGCGCGGAAGGAATAGTCCTCCTCGCGAAGCGCACCCACCACGTTGGTCAAGGTTTGCAGCGGGCGTACGATCTGATCGAGCAGCGCCAGCGTAAGCACCAGCCAGAGAAACAGCTCCAGCACGGTGAGTGAGATTTTGGTGTCGTGGCTCCAGTCGCGCGTCCAGATGAGGATGGTGCCAAAGGCGACGCCCGGAAGCGCAGCCAGGATGGCAAACAATGCGATGCGCTTTTCGTACAGCAGGCGAAAGCCGCGCGGGTGATGAGCCTCAACTTTGGCTGTGCGCCGTCTTTCCGCAGCAGGCGTGATACCTAAAGCAGCGAACGAGTCGGTGGTCGGATCAAGCGCAGGTTTGGAAATCAGCGCGACAGGAGGCTTACCTTCGCCGCCTGAACTAGAGTCCATAGCGTTCCATCCGGCGATACAGCGCGCCGCGGCTCAGACCGAGCGCCTCCGCCGCCTGACTCACATTGCCGTGGAAGCGTTGCAGCGCCTTGCGAACCAGAATGCCTTCGACCTCTTCGATACTCAGCTCTTCCAGGTTGAGCCCCTGCGAACGCTGTTGCACATTCAGCCCGAGATCGGAAACCTGAATCTCTCCCGTCTGGCACATCAGCACGGCGCGCTCCAGCGTGTGCTCCAATTCGCGCACATTACCGGGCCAGGTGTATTGAATCATGGCTTGCAGAGCCGTCGGCGCAAATCCCGCGACCGGGGCCCGGTAGCGCGCAGCATAGCGCTTCAGGAAGTGCGCCGCAAGCAGCGGAACGTCTTCGCGGCGCTCGCGCAGCGGAGGAATCGGAATCTCGACGGTGTTCAGGCGGAAGAGCAAGTCTTCGCGAAACTGTCCTGCTGCGATGGCTTCCTGCAGACTCGTATTGGTCGCCGAGATCACGCGCACGTTGATGTGCTTGGTGCGCGATGAGCCGACACGTTCAATCTCGCCAGTCTCCAGAACGCGCAAGAGTTTAGCCTGTTGGCGGATCGGCACGTTGCCGATTTCGTCGAGGAAGATCGTTCCGTTGTCGGCGAGCTCGAAGCGTCCGATGCGGTCCATGCGGGCGTCGGTAAAGGCGCCTTTCACGTGGCCAAAGAGTTCGCTCTCAAAAGTTCCTTCCGGCAGCGCGCCAGTATTGACGGCTACCAGTGGCATCGATGCGCGCGGCGAGAGCGCATGCAGCGTTTGCGCCACGACTTCCTTGCCGGTACCGTGTTCGCCGGTGATAAGAACGTTTGCATCGGAGGGACCGATGCGTGCGATGGTCTGCAGTACCGTCTGCATCGCCGGCGCTTCGGCGATGAACTCGGGGCGGCCTTCCGCGCGCAGCAGTCTGGCTTCGGCTTCGAGCTGTTGTGTGCGCTGCAGAGCGCGATGCAGTTCGACCTGGACGCGCAGGATCGCCAGCAGGCGCTCGTTCTCCCACGGTTTCTGGATGAAGTCGCGCGCACCGCGTCGCATGGCTTCGACGGCCAGTCCGACATTGCCCCAAGCAGTCATGACGATCACGGGCATGTTGCTGTCGAGGGCAACAATTTCCGAAAGCAGGTCGAGGCCTTCCTGGCCCGATGTCGTGTCGCGGGTGTAGTTCAGGTCGATCAGAACTGCGTCATAGAATTCGCTGGCCAGCGATTCGCGAACGGCAGCGGGAGATTTGGCGGTGTCGACTTCAAAGCCGGCCGGGCGGAGCAACAACTCCAGCGCCTCGAGGATATGCGGCTGATCATCAGCCGCCAGGATGCGGCCGGTGCGCTGGCGATCTCGGGCTTCACTGGCCGCGTCTTTCGCCGTTGCGGGGTTCATCGGACTTTGGGTGCGGGGCACAGTTTCCTTCCTCAGCGTGCGACGCCGTCGACGGCGTTCTGCAGCTGAATGTTGTTTTCCTGCAGCGTGGTTCCGGTCGAGCGCTGCAATTCCAGCTTGGACTTCTGATACGCTGTGCTGGCATTCACCAGATCCAGCTCGGCCAGCGCAAGGTCGCGCTGCGCCGCGAGTGTCTGGAAGTTCGATCCCGCACCCAGCTGCTGTTCCTGTTGCATGATGGAAAACGTTTTCTGCGCGAGATCGCGGGCCTTGCGGGCCGCGTCTACGCGCGACCGCCCCTGCTCCAAAGCATACTCGGCGTTGCGTACTTCGATGCGAATCTGTTTCTTAAGTTGCTGTTCGCGCACCTCGGCCTGGCGATATTCCAGTTCCGAACGATATTGATCGGCCTTGGCCAC
>JASHXK010000135.1 GCA_030043575.1 Terriglobales bacterium | reverse complement strand
GCGTTGATCCCGGAACCGGCGAGGTGATGACGCCCAACGCGGTGCTTAGGTTGAAAGCTGTGTAGCTGTATTGGATGTACTGCCACTGTCCACCGAGGTTGTACCACCATGTCGCATAAACCGGGCTTCCGTTTGAGGGCAGGCCATTGACGGTGTACGACAGGGTCGAACTGCTCAGGCTGCCTGTCTGCTCATAGTTGTTGCCACCTTGGGACGAGCCCAGATCCAGCCAATAGGCAGTCGCGCCGGGAAAGGGATTCCACTGGAAGGTGACGGTGGTGCCCGTGAACGTCGCTCCATTGGCCGGGGCATAAATGCCAGGTGTCGGCTGGACGAAGACGTAGCCGGCACCCTGGGAGTGGTTTGAGCCAACTTCATGCCCTGGGGCTCCGATCACGGCCGTGTTGGCACTCACTGCGACTGAGTCGCCGAAGCTGTCGCCATCTGCGCCGTCAGAGGAGGTTAGCTCTTGCGCCTGGGTCCAGGTGCTGCCACTTTGCACAAAGACATAGGCAGCTCCCGTAGAGGCATTGCGCCCCTGAGCTCCCACCAGAGCGCTGTTGCCGCTCAGAGCGACAGCGCTGCCAAAGCGGTTGTCGTACACCCCATCGGACGCGGTCAGCTCCTGCTGCTGGCTCCACGTGCCGCCGCTTTGCACGAACACATAAGCAGCTCCCGTGTCGGAGTTATTTCCGTAGGCTCCTACCACGGCAGTGCTGCCGTTTAACGCAACCCTATTACCGAAGTAGTCGCCTGTCGCGCCGTCCGACGCTGTCAACTCCTGCTGCTGGCTCCAGGTGCTGCCGCTTTGCACGAACACGTAGGCAGCTCCTGTATTGGACGTGTGTCCTTGGGCCCCTACTAGAGCTGTGCTGCTGCTCAGGGAAACGGATACGCCGAAGTTATCGTTTGCGGCGCCGTCCGAGGCCGTCAACTCTGCCTGCTGCGTCCAGCTGCTGCCGTTTTGCACGAATACGTACGCGGCTCCCTGGTACTGATTCGAGCCAACCGTGTGATCGAAGGATCCGACCAAAGCCGTGCCGCCGCTCAACGCTACAGATATGCCAAAGGCGTCATCGGTGCCTCCATCGGATGGAGTCAGCTCAGCCTGCTGCGTCCAAGTGCTACCGCTTTGCACAAAAACGTATGCCGCTCCCTCGTACTGATTCGAGCCAACCGTGGCATCAATGGCCGAGATCACGGCCGTACTACCGCTCACGGCAACCGAATAGCCAAAGAAGTTATCTGCCGCGCCGTCCGACGCGGTGAGTTCCGCCTGTTGGCTCCAGGTGCTGCCGTTTTGCACGAACACGTACGCGGCTCCCTGGTCCGTATTCCCGCCAACCCTGTGATCAGGCGCCCCGACCACGGCCACGCTACCACTCAACGCAACAGATAAGCCAAAGTCGTCGCTGGCCGCACCATCCGACGCGGTCAGCTCCGCCTGCTGCACCCAGGGATCGATCACCACGGGATAGCTTGCACCAGCGTCATCCACCCGCAGCAGTAAGCAATCGCCCTTCAGCTCCAGCCAGCTCTGCAACTGCCGTCCCGTAGCATCGAGAGCCATTAAACCGGTGTAGCGCAGCGCCGCATGACCGTCCTTGCGCACGAGTGTCAGTGTTGTTCTGTCCGGCTCCAGCGCTGGGGGCAAGTCTCCCGTGAGCGCCAGCTCCACAGTCAGCGGCTGACCATTCGCCTTGCCCGGTGGTTCGGCCAACGTAAATCCTTGCTCTAGCCCCAGCGGCCCGTTCGCATACCATTCCATCAGACTTCCGCGCCGATACTCCACGCGGTTAGCGTTAACGTGAGGAGCGGCGGCGCTTACCGCATGCAGCGCTTCGCCATATCCGTAAGCCCGCGTTGCCAGCCCCCAACGTGCGTCACGGCTGCGCACCTCCGCGCCTTCGTTCGTGAAATCGATCGCCAGCCGATGCTCCGGATTTTCTGCGTGAGAATTGTCGCCACGAGCGTGAACCCAATAGCTCGAATCATTCTTCCCCAAGGCAGCCGAGATGGGACCGTGCGCGTCCGCCGGCAGACTCGTCAAGCCCTTTGCGGAGGCTTGGTGGTCGGCGGGATTCGATGCCGTCATGGTTGCCTGAGCGACGGCAGGTTTCGCTGTACAGAAGGCCAGCAGCGCGAGGAAAAATGAAGCAACAAACGGCAGACGATTGGCGCGAACCATACTTGCTCCTGTTGCCAGACAACAGTGGCAGCGATAGCTTCAAATGCTACGGACTTACCGCGAATTCCGCATAGGTGGGAGCTTGCCGACGCGAAATGTCAACCATCATCGCATAAGCATATTAGGTTCACAATTCAATTCTGGGTGGACCGGCAATTCGACTGCGGCCAACCCTGCAACTTTGGTCGTAGCGTTGTAATTTTCCGTCAACACCTCAACTACGCCCATATCACATGGCCATGTTTCGTCAGTGGGAGGACAGTGGTATTGCGACCAGTACAGTTATTTCGGGACCCTAATACAATCAACAGGTGATCGGGCCTTCCCTACGCGGACACCTACTTGGGTCCGTGTCTTTTTCCTGGCCCCGGTTGGCGCTTTCCGATAATCATCGTCCAATCCTGCAGAAGAGGAGATCG
>JASHXK010000134.1 GCA_030043575.1 Terriglobales bacterium | reverse complement strand
CTGACATAGCGCGTGTACTTGTCGGCCAGCACGGAGTCCAGATAGTCGATGGTTCGCGTCAGAATGTTGCCGATGACGGCGATGAAGAACTCAATCGCCACCAGCCACCACAGTCGATGGGGAAAGCCCTGGCCCTTCGCCGTATGCGCAACCGTGTCGAAAATCAGCTTGCCGACATACAGAATGCCGACCGGCTGCAGCGCCGCAAACAGGCGGAAGACAAAGCCCAGCGTTACCGTCAACCGTCCGGAGTCCCAGACGATCTTCAGCACCGGCGGCATGTTGCGCATCGCCGAGAGCCGCTCTTGCCAAGCACTGGCGGGGGTTTTCTGGCTTTCCGTCATGGGCTTACGCAGTAACCGTGTGGCCGCTCCAGCGGTCGTTCCCGTTCTACCAACGATGAGGATTGCGCTTCTGGCCGAGGATACGGTTGGAAAGATGCGGAAAACGCCGCGACAGTTTCATCGCCTACCCGTTAAATAGTAGCAAGATCAATGATATTCACAAATGCCGTCGTGCCAGGCTAGACATGGTCCCCCCTGCCGCTTTTGTTGCATTGACGCGTTAATATCACAGACTGAAACTCGTTATGTTGGCTAAACTGTCGCCTTTGGAGGTCCGGTTATGCACCGTGTGACTTCATGCGCCGTCATTTTCGCGTCTCTTTTCGTGGGCGGCGTTGCACTCGCGCAAGACAATCCGTCCGACGGCACAGCGACTTGTAACTTTGATGAAGAGAAGCAGTTGGTCGTCCAATACCAGCATGTTTCCGTCAATCTGAAGAAGGTTGCGAGTCAGGTGCCGTTTGGCAAAGTCTGGGCGCCCGGCAGTAAACCCATGACGCTCTTCGCCAATACTCCCGTCGTGGTCGGCTCCCGCAACCTCGGCGTGGGTGCCTACACGCTTTTCGTCATTCCGAGCTCGAAGCAGTGGACGTTGATTGTTTCCAAGAGCACAGATATGACCGGCGCCTACGATGAGAAGAACGATCTGGTACGCGTGCCGATGGATTCAGGCGAGCTGCCGACTCCCGAGGCGGACCTGACCGTGGCCTTCGAGCACGTCGCTTCCGGCCAATGCAATCTGCGGCTGGATCTGGACAAGTTCGGCCACTTCGCGCCGTTCAGGTTGCAGTAGCGGCGTCAGAGCCTGGCGTTCTTATGCATCTCCACCGTGCTCCACGTCTTATCGCCGGCGTGGCAAATATTCTCCAGTGGACAATCGGCGCACTTGGGACTGCGCGCCAGGCACAGCGCCCGGCCGTGAAAAATGATCTGGTGTGAGTAAAGAATCCACTTCTCCCGCGGGATCACCTTCATCAGGTCCTGCTCAATCTTCCCCGGATCGGTGTTCTTCGTCAGCTCCAGCCGCCGCGAGATGCGCTGCACATGCGTGTCGACCACCACGCCGTCGGCGATCTTGTACCACGTCCCGAGCACCACGTTCGCCGTCTTGCGCGCCACGCCGGGAATGGTGAGCAGTTCGTCCATCGTGCGCGGCACTTCGCCGCCGAACTCGCTGACGACCTTGCGCGCCGCCCCCACCAGCGACTTCGCCTTGTTGCGAAAGAATCCGGTTGAGCGAATATCGTCTTCCAGATCCTCCGGCTGGAGCGCGGCAAAGGCTTCGGGCGTGGGATATTTCTCAAACAGGACGGGCGTGACCATGTTCACGCGCACGTCCGTGCATTGGGCGGAGAGGATCGTCGCTACCAGCAGCTCCCACGCGCTGGAGTGATGCAGCGCGCACGTCGCTCTGGGATAGCGCTCGTCCAGCCGCTTCAGGATTTCGTTGACCCGCCCCGGCGCGACCGGGTTGTAACCTTTGGCAGGCTTACCGGAAAGTTTCGGCGCGGACTTTGACCCGGGTGCCCCACCCTTCGGCAAGCTCAGGGCAGGCTTCAAGCTTCCTTTGCCTGGGTGGGAGACTTTGGCGCGAGTGGCCGCTTTCGAGACATTGTCCTGACGTCCGCTGCGCGATGGCCGGCGAGGCATGATGCCGCGTGGCATGACTCGACTCCTGTAATGACGAGAGCCGATTATAACGGACCGCGAATCACACCCTGCCAGGGCTCATTGCTGGCGGCACGATGGTGGCTGGTGCTCTGGTCGCGCTCCTTCGGGTACAATCGGCGGTATTTCCTGGGTTATGGAAGGAGAATTGGCTTCGGTGCTGGTGGAGAACTGAAACCGCAGAATCACGATAGCGGATAAAGGAGAATGCATGCTTCGAAAGCTAAGTACATCCCTGCTGACCACGGTCGTGCTGGTGTCGATCGTGAGTATCGTTTGTCAGGCGCAGCAACCGCTGCTGACGCATCATGTGCGTGAAGCAACGCTCACTGGGCAGGCGCAGTACCTGGGACCGCTGCCCGCAACCCAGTCCATGCGACTTGTTCTTACTCTGCCCCTCCGCGACCAGGCAGGGTTAGATAGCTTCTTGCAGGAAGTCTACGATCCTTCCAGTGCGTCATATCGCCAGTTCCTCACGGTGGAAGAGTTCACCGCAAGGTTTGGTCCTACCCAGACGGATTACGACGAGGTGATTCGTTTCGCGCAAACCCACGGCTTTACGGTAGCCGGCACCTCGCGCAATCGTTTGAACCTGGATGTCACGGGAACGGTAGCGAGCATCGAGAATGCCTTCCATGTGACCATGGGCGAATACTTGCTCCCCAGCGAAAACCGGAAGTTCTACGCCCCAGACAAGGAGCCCACGCCTGCTCTTGCAGTCCGGCTGTGGCACATCTCGGGCCTGGACAACTATTCGATTCCCCGTCCCATGATCGTGCGCAGAGAGCCGGGTCTGCATTCATTGGCCACGACCGGCTCCGGTCCTGACGACTCATTCCTCGGCAGCGACATGAGGGCGGCGTACTACGAAGGAACGTCTCTCACCGGCAGCGGCCAGTCGCTTGGATTGCTGGAGTATTACGGCACCGACCTGACGGACCTGGACACCTACTACACCAACGTTCATCAAACCAACAACGTCCCGATCACTCTATTGTCCACCGACGGCACCAGCACGAGCTGCGTCTA
Organism: Terriglobales bacterium; assembly: GCA_030043575.1. Lineage (GTDB taxonomy): Bacteria > Acidobacteriota > Terriglobia > Terriglobales > Acidobacteriaceae > Bog-257. The sequence goes on along the minus strand of JASHXK010000134.1, from coordinate 368 downwards.
TTCCCAGGGCTGTGATGACACGGAACAGACGCTCGACATGACGCAGGCGCTGGGCATGGCCCCGGGCATGTCCAGCCTGGTGATGTACGTGGGATCGACCGATGCAGCCATCTTCAACGCTATGGCTACGGCCAGTCCGCTGAACAAGCAATTGAGCTCTTCGTGGACGTGGAGTCCGGCCGACCCCAGCACCGACAACCCCTACTTCGAGGAGTTTCAGGCGCAGGGTCAGAGTTTGTACCAGGCGGCGGGCGACGATGGCAAGTGGACATCGTCTTCCGAGATCTATCCGGCGGATGATGTGTATCTCATGTCAGTCGGCGGGACGGACCTGGAGACCAGCAGCGCCGGCGGTCCGTGGGCGTCGG
>JASHXK010000133.1 GCA_030043575.1 Terriglobales bacterium | reverse complement strand
ACAAGATGCGGGCGCGGGGCTAATCTGTTTGTCCGCTTTCATTGATGGGCCTCAGGTACCGTTTAGGCAGTAAAACCCGAGATGTGCTCGTCATAGAGGGAATTCGCCGGATGCTCAAGTTTTCGAGAGCACGTCTGTGGTTGATAGTGTTGCTGACGGTGATGGCGACCGCAACACGAGCGATACCGCGGGTGCTGACCGAGGCCAACGGTGTCTCGAACGGCACCGCGGTCCTCGTAATGCGCCAGCCTTCCGATCGCACGACCCGCCGGCTATTGTCCTGTAACATGCGTGTCTTGATCTGTTCTTATCCTAATGATCTCGAGCTCTTTCCCAAGTTTTCGGGTACGCCTCAGCAAGAGACATGCAGGAACCGCCTGCGGTTGCCGGAGGCACAACGAGAATAGGAGGTTGAGCTTCCGCTGAAGCCTGCGACCGCCATCGATACAGGGTCGGTTCGCTGCTTGGTGCGAAGAATGCGTTTGGGCGCGGCCCACCGAGGGTTCCCAGTCCCGCCCACGACTTGACCCGGCTGGCTTTGTGTTGGCGAAAGCGAGGCTTTGCCGACCGGGTTTAGAATCTCAAATCTAAAACGAGAGAGTCGACGGAAAAGGATTCCGTCATATCGAGGGAGACGACATGCAAGTTGACTTTGATGCAATCATCGTTGGAGGCGGACCCGGAGGATCATCCGCTGCTTCCTATCTCGCAAAGGCGGGACTGAAGTGCGTGGTGCTGGAGCGCGAGATCATGCCGCGCGAGCATGTGGGCGAGTCTTTCGTGCCTGCCACCACGCGCGTGTTGAAGGAAATCGGGTTCATTGACGAGATGGACAAGAACGGCTTCGTGCGCAAGTACGGCGCCGTCTGGACCGCCGCCAGCAAAGGCATTTATGACGTCGATTTCGAGGGCATGGGTTCGGACGTCCATCCCGACATCGACATGAACATCACCCGGCACGCCCACACCCTCGACGGCATGTTCGAGGAGGAGTGCCGCGCCGACATTCGTTTTGAGGAGCGGCAGCAGCCCGGTGTGGATCGCAATCACACCTGGCACGTGGACCGCGGCAAGTTCGATCTTCTCCTGCTGCAGCACGCGGAGAAGCTCGGCGCCACGGTTTACGAAGGTATCCGCGTTTCGGAAGTTGACTTCTCAGAGCCGACCATGCCCCGCGTGAAGTTCCGGATCGGCAAGCAGGACATTACGCTCACGTCGAAAGTGGTTATCGACGCCTCGGGCCGCCAGACGCTGCTTGGCAATCAGATGAAGCTGAAGGTCAACGATCCCGTCTTCAACCAGTACGCTTTGCACACCTGGTTTGACAATTACGATCGCAAGCACTTCGCCAAGGCCAAGAATGGCGCCCTGCACGACGACTACATCTTCATTCACTTCCTGCCGCTAACCAACACCTGGGTCTGGCAGATTCCGATCACTGAGACGGTCACCAGCATCGGCGTGGTCACGCAGAAGCAGAACTTCGCCAAATCGCGGCAGTCGCGCGAGAAGTTCTTCTGGGATGCAGTGGCCAGCCGTCCTGATCTTCACAAGGCCCTGAAAGAGGCCACCCAGCTACGGCCCTTGAGGGAAGAGGGCGACTACAGTTACGCCATGAAGCAGATCTGCGGCGACGGCTTTGTGATGATTGGCGACGCGGCCCGCTTCGTGGACCCAATCTTCTCGAGCGGCGTCAGCATCGCTATGAACAGCGCGCGGCTTGCCACCTCAAGCATCATCCCGACTCTGCAGAACGGCGGCGCCTGTGATGCCAAGAGCTTCGAAGTGTACCAGTCCACCATGCGCAAGGGCACCAAGAATTGGTATGAGTTCATCACGGTGTACTACCGCCTCAACGTGCTCTTCACCGCTTTCGTCGAGGATCCGCGCTACCGGCTCGACGTGCTCAAGCTGCTCCAGGGCGACCTGTACGACACTGACAGCCCGCCGGTGCTCGCGGAAATGCGACGGATCGTTACCGACGTCGAGAGCCGCCCTAATCATCCCTGGCACAAGCTGCTGGGTGATCTGACCAACGAGGCGTTCAGACCGAGCTTTTAGTGGAACCACTTTCAGACGACAAGGACGGAGCTTCGACCTCCGTCTTTGTCGGACACTCCGCTTCTGTTCTGAAGACCCCTGCACCCAAAGCAAGCAAGACCCGGAACACAGCCTCCAGGTCCGCGGACGTGCCTTGGCGGCCTGCCGCGGTTATTCCCAACAGAGTCGCCAACAGCCGGCGTCTGTGGTGATAAACTGCACTGTCGGATACCGACTAAAGTTCTGCGCCAGACAAGACAAGCAGGGAGGATGGGATTCATGTCACAAACCAAATCTATGAACCGTCGTGAGTTTATGCGCAACTCGAGCCTCAGCGCCGCCGGCGTTGTGGCGCTCAGCAATGGGAATAAAGTGCTCTGGGCCTCAGAGCCCGGCTCGGCCCCCGTGGCGCCGAGCGACACGCTCCGTGTCGGTGTGATCGGAATCGGCGCGCGCGTCCAGCAGGATGCCTACAGCTTCTCCATCACGCCCGGCGTGACACTGGTGGCCGTGGCCGACGTCTACAAGGATCGCCTGACGCGCGCCAAGGAATTGTTCGGCGAGCAGCTCGAAACCACCAACGATTACCGTCGCATCCTCGACCGCAAGGACATTGACGTGGTCCTGATCGGCACGCCCGACCACTGGCACAAGCGGATCATCATCGAGGCCATGGATGCCGGCAAGGACGTTTATTGCGAGAAGCCCATGACCTACAAGATCGATGAGGGCTTTGAGATCATCGACGCCGAAAAGCGCACCGGCCGGATTTTGCAGATCGGCAGCCAGTGGGTGAACTCGCCTCTCACCGATCTCGCTCAGAAATGGATCAACGAGGGCCGCTGCGGCGACATCAGCCTGGTGAAGGCCTGGGAGAATCGCAACACGCCGTCGGGCGCCTGGTTTTATCCCATCGCGCCCGACGGCAACGAGCAGACCATCGACTGGAAACAGTGGCTCGGATCCGCGCCTGAAGTTCCCTTTGACGCGCGCCGCTACTTCCGCTGGCGCTGCTACTGGGATTATTCCGGCGGCCTGCAGACCGACCTCGTCGTCCACCACCTGAACACACTGCACTACCTGATGCATGAGACCGCGCCGCGCAGTTCCATCACCTACGGCGGGAGCTATCGCTGGAAGAAGGTCCATCCCGAGGCCGAAGTGCCTGACGTGGTGCAGACGCTCTTCGAGTATCCGGACTTCACCTACAACGTGTCTCTGACGCTCAACTCTTCCACGCAGGGCTTCGGCGCCTTCTTCATGGGGACGAAGGGAACGATCCAGATCAGCGAGACCGAACTGGCGTTCTTCCCGGACCAGCCTCTGGACGATTATGGCTGGGTCGTCGCCGCCTGGCCCAGCAAGATGCAGGAGGATTTCTGCAAAGAGAACAACATCGTCGGCATCAACTCGCCCTGGGCTCCGGGGACTTGCACGGCGCCGGAGAGCGTGGAGCACTACAACGTTCTGGGAGACCCCACCGACCTGCACGTGCGCGCTTTCGTCGAGTGCGTGCGCACTCGCACCAAGAGCAAGGAGAGCGCGGTCGAGGGCCACAATGCGGCGCTGGGCGCGCACATCGCCAACATGTCGTACCGCAACGGCAGCCGGAAGGTCACATGGGATGGTCAAAAGGCGACCGTTGCTTAGACTGGAAGGCGCCGGGAATGTCTCCGCCGGACATAGCCGCAACTTTCTTCGGGGCGGCGACAGGACGGGGCTTCAGAGAGTGTGCGCGGAAAACCAGAGTCTGGGTTGTGCGGCTTTGCCGCAAATTCGCATACAAGCTCTTCAGCTCCGCCCTTTTGCCCACGGAAGGGGAGTTCAATGCAAACGCT
>JASHXK010000132.1 GCA_030043575.1 Terriglobales bacterium | reverse complement strand
AGGTGGTGGTCATCACGGCGCGGCCTACGAAGGCGACCGGCCTGCCCACGAATGTTACCTTCCGCGGTGTCACGCCAAGAGCATTTCAGGTGCGCAACGGTATCAAGATCGTCGACGGCCGGATGTTCACTCCAGGCTTGTTTGAGGTAATCGTAGGCAAGAAAATCGCCGACCGGTTGCAGGGCGTCAATGTGGGCTCCACCATCCCAATTCAGCGCAAGAACTGGAAGGTGGTCGGCGAATTTACGGCCGACGGCAGCTCCTTCGAAAGCGAGATGTGGGGCGATTACGACGCCATGGCTCCGGCCATCGGGCGCAATGGTGGATGCGAGTCACTGACCGTGCGCTTGACCCGGCCTGCGGTGCTCACCGGCTTTGACAAAGACCTACGTGCCAATCCGCAATTCCAGTTGCAGGCCGATGGCGAGCGGACGTATTACGAAAATCTCGCCGGGCCCACCGCGGGCGCCCTGATGGCTCTGGCGGTCTTTGTCGCCATAGTGATGGGAATCGGCGCGGTCTTCGGCGCAATGAACACCATGTATGCGATCGTGGCGCAGCGCACGCGCGAGATTGGAACTTTGCGCGCGCTGGGCTTCTCGCGCTTCAGTATCCTGTTTTCGTTTGTCCTGGAATCCATGCTGCTCGCTGTTGTTGGTGGCCTGCTGGGCTGCATAGTGGCGCTGCCGATGAACGGTTTTACGGGCGCCACCCAAACCAATGCCTTCAGCGAACTGGCGTTCGCGTTCCGGATTACCCCGCCATTGCTGATCTTTGGCTTAGCCTTTGCGTTGCTGATGGGATTTATCGGGGGATTGCTGCCGGCCTTCCGCGCGGCGAGGATGCCGATCACGCGCGCTCTGCGCGAAGCGTGAAACCGCCAGTTGTCAGTTTCAGGTTTCGAGTGACAAGGCTGTCGACTTAAGAACCGGCAAGCTCTCTCCCATCAATTTACCGCTTCTGCGGAGCACCTACGCCCGCGATCTCCCAAACCACGCCGCAGCCGTAGCCGCCGCAGAATCCAGCCGGACCTCCGAGATAGGTTGTGCCGTAGAGATTGCCCTCAGCGTCCAGCACCGGGCTTGGATATGGGCTCGAGCCGTCGCTACCGCTGAAGTCGTGGAGATCGACCAGAGTACAGGTTTGGCTGCAATTCGTCAGCTCGTATATCCAGCCCTCATTATGGACGCCCCCACCCGTACACACCCCAAAAAAATGCCCGGCTGCGTCCATGGCTACGCCACCATAGGGTTCGCAGTACGAGATGAAGGTGTAAAGGACGGAGAAGGTAAAGCCCCCATCTGAGGGCGCCAGCTTGTAAACTTCGCTCCCACCTCCACCGTTACCCAGGGTAGTACCATAGAGGTTGCCGGAATCGTCGATGATCAGGTCACCATTCGGATAATACCCATTCGTCCCGTCGAAATTAACCAGGACATTCTCCTGCCACTCTCCGTTGGAAGGCACGAGCTGGTAAACCGTCCCGCAGCCGAACGAGCACGACGTTCCGGTTCCTCCGCTGACGGTGGTTCCATACACATCCCCGGCGCTGTCCAGGACTACACCCGCATAGGGAGACTGTCCGTCCGTACCGCTGCCGAAGTTATGAAGGATGTTCTCCGTGTATCCTCCGCCGGAGGTGGTCAGTTCGAACGTAGTCCCTAAGTCATAGTTACCTCCGTCAAGTGTCGTGCCGTAGATGTCTCCCGCTTGATCGAAGGCTAAATTCACGAATATCGGGTACTCCCCATCCGGGCGTCCCACAAAGTTGTGAAGTACGGTTTCGTTCCAATAGCACAGTATCGACCTGCAAAATCTAGCCGGAGGTCTCAGTTCGAACACTGTTCCATAGTTGTTTGCGCCGCCGTTAGAGGCCGTGCCATACAACCCGCCATTTGGGCCGATCACTACCCCGCCCTCTGGGAAGGCTCCATCGCTGCCTCCGGTAAATTCGTACAAGGGACTGAAAACCCAGCTTGAATTAACCTGGCCTAGCTTGAAAACTGTGCCGGCGCCGTAGGTTCCGCCTCGTGTCGCCGTCCCATACAGAACTCCTGATGGCGCGACGTAAAGTCCGGAAAAAGTATTTGCACCATCCGCGCCTCCTCCGAAGTTGTGAATCACGCTGAACGTCTGCGCCTGCATGGCGTGGGTGATGAGGAGTGTCAGGGCGAAAGCGATCACGAGGGCCAGCGGGACCGTGGTCACGCCCGAGCTGAGCTTGAAGCGGAATTCGCGAAAAGATGCTGCTTGCGGGTCCATAGTTGTGTCCTTGCTGAGGCGGGCTGGAAATGGCCCCGCTGGCGCGCATCGTACGCCGACCCGGCATCGCTGTCAAAAGAGCTAGTGTCTCTCCCGCGCACCAGTCTTTAGTTTTCCGCGATTCGCTCTGTCATCCCAACCAGCGTGCCCTGCATCCTCATCTAGAGCGGGCGGGGATTCTAACTCGCATGTCTGCTGCCCAACCACTGTTCAAGGAGGAATGCTGATGCCGGAGAAAGAAACACTGGAACGTGCGCAGGAAGACGCACGAGAAGGCAAGTCGCCGAGCACGCAGGCCGACGAATTCGTCAAAGAGGAGATGGACCATATCCGCGAGGGCAAGCATGGTGCTCGCTCGCCGCAGCAGGCGATTGCCATCGGATTGTCGAAGGCGCGCCAGGCTGGCGTGAAGCTGCCGCCTCCAAAGAAAGGGTCTACGTCAGAGGCGACACGCGCCAAAGCTGCGCGTGATGAGCGCCAGGGACAATTCTCTTCGCGTAAGAAGACTTCGGCCAAGCGTTCGCGGGCGGTAAGCAGGGCGCTCAAGCGCGAAGGGAGAGATTCCGCATCCCATGCGGCTCTTTCGCGGCAGGCGCATCGAACGGGACGGCAGCGCGGCAGTGTTGCTCGGAAGCAGTCGGCGACCAAGGCGGTGCGCACGAAAGGAGCTGCCGGGCGGAGCCAGGCGGCGAAGAAAGCGGCGCGGACGCGGGCGAGACGCGCAGCATGAGATCGTCCGTGTGGTGCGAGCGAGAGGGATTGAATGTAATTTGGGCACGTGGTCCTGTTTGCCAATGACAAGTCGCGAGTGAAGTCTGTTATTGCTGTCGAGATCGCGTGTCACTTGCCGCAGAGCTATTGATTGACGGCCAGATAGCGGCTGAAGAAGATCAGCGATTCCAGAGCCAGCTGCTTGCGATTCTCTGGTTTGTCGAACATGTGTCCGTCGTCGAGCTTAATGAAGCTGACCTGCACCCCCGCCTGCTTCAGCTTTTCGTAGAGCTCCTGCGCTTGTGCGATAGGCACAGACTGATCTTGAGTGCCATGCACGATCAGGAATGGCGCATCAGATTTCGCGACGTGCGATACGGGCGAGGCATCGCGCCACACGTCCGGTACTTTGTCATAGCTTCCGCCGAGGAATACTGTCAGAAAAGCATCGCCGTCTGGATCGTGATCCTTGAGAAAATCGCTGGGGCCGCTGACGTCGACCACAGCCTGCACTCGACTTGAGTATTTCGCCAGCGCCGGATCGGAGTTGTCGCGCGTGTCTTCCATTCCCAGCAGGGCCGCCAATTGAGCACCAGCCGAATGGCCAAACGCACCGATGTGATTGGGATCGATGTTGTACTTTCCGGCGTTGGCACGCAGCCACCGTACCGCGCGCTGTGCGTCATCTAGTTGCGCGGGCCAGCGATTCTCGTTTCCCCGTAGCAGCCGATAATCCACCGATACGGCCACAAAACCGGAGCGCGCCAGGAAATTTCCCATGCCTTTCATGGTGCTCTTGTCGAAGTCAACCCAGCCGCCGCCATGAATCAGGACGATCGCAGGCCGTGGGCGAGAGCCGTTTTCGGCAGGCAAGTAGAGATCGAGCAGCAGTTTCTCGCCGCCTGCATCGCCATATGGAACATCCTGCTGAACAGAAACGGATCCGGCCGAAACCGGACCGGCCGGAGCGGGGCTTGGAGGAAGCGGATGCGAGCCTTGTTGGGCGGTAGCGAGAACCACAGCACTCAGAATCACAACGAGGAAAAAACTGCTTCTGAACATTGCAACAATTATATGTGCCAGACCGGTACAGCAGCGCAGAATGACGCCCGTAACCTCTTTGTCAAACGCGCTCGCTGGTTTATCCTGTCACTTCTGGCCATCATTACCGAAGGATTTAATTGTGCGTCCACGCATTCATATCTATTTTTCCGGAAGGCCATCATGAAAATCCTGGTTATAGGCGCTGGCTTGATGGGGTGGGCTGCGGCCTTCGACATGGCCCGCAGCGAGCAAGTTACAGCGGTTACGCTTGCAGATAACGACGGGCTGCGACTGCGGCAAGCTGTTGAGCGAATCTCGCGTCTGACCGGCAGCAGCAAGGCTACCGCCATTCCGCTTGACGCGGCTGACACTGGGGCCGCATTGGAACTGATGCGCGGTCACGACGGCGTGCTCTCAGCCGTTCCTTATTACTTCAACCTGGGCTTGACGAAAGCGGCGATTCGCGCTGGGTGCCATTTCGTCGATCTCGGCGGCAACAACAATATCGTCCAACAGGAATTCAAACGGGAGTTGCAGGCCCAAGCCGCGGGGGTGGCCATTGCTCCGGACTGTGGTCTCTCGCCGGGAATGGCATCGATCCTCGGTGGCGAGCTGCTGCGACGTATCGGCGGCAAAGCCGACGCGCTGAAGATCTACGCCGGCGGCCTTCCGCAAAATCCGCACCCTCCGTTCAATTATCAGCTCGTCTTCTCGGTTGAGGGCCTCATCAACGAATATAGCGAGCCCGTAAAGGTCCTCCGTGACGGAAGAATAATTACCGTCGAGCCGCTGACCGAAGTCGAGCGCTTCCACATGGAGGGCTTTCCTGAACTCGAGGCTTTCCACACCTCCGGCGGAACGTCAACGCTGCCGGAAACTTTCCAGGGTCAGGTCGGTGAGTGCTACGAGAAGACGTTGCGCTATCCCGGGCACGTCGACAAGCTGCGCACGCTTTACGATCTGGGACTGTTCTCCAATGAGAAGCGCCGCATCAATGGAGCGATGATCGCGCCCCGGCAAGCTGTCGCCTGCCTGTTCGAAGAGAAGTTCAGGAGCGACGAGCCCGAGGTTACGATACTGCGAGTCGAAGCCCATCATGACGACATGATCGCGTCCTTTAGCATGATCGACTACACTGACGCGGCGACGGGCATGACGTCGATGATGCGCACCACGGCCTGGCCAGCCTCGATTGTTCTGCAGATGCTGGTTGGGGGCCAGATTACGAAACGCGGCGGGATTCATCAAGAGACCGATGTTCCGGCCCAATTATTCTTAAATGAAATGACGCGGCGAGGGGTTGCCATCAACTATCGCATCGAAACAGCGCAGGAATTTCACCAGGGAACTCTGGCTGCCGCGGTACAGGAAAACTAATTGTGCTTTCTAGACCGGCTGCAACCGTTGGGGCTGCTCATCTTGCGCCTAACCTTGGGCGCGATCATGATCGCCCACGGCTGGCAGAAAATTGCCGGCCACCTGCACGGCTTTATGGGAGTCCTTGCGCACCTGGGGATACCACCGTGGATGGGCTATTTGGTGGTCGCTGCAGAACTCGGGGGCGGAATCCTCGTCGTCGTAGGCCTTCTCACCCGACTGGCCGCGTTCTCGATCTGCATTGACATGCTGGTGGCCATTTTCAAGGTGCATCTGCACAATGGTCTAACCGGACAGGGCGGTTTTGAGTTTCCTCTGGCCTGCGGCGCAATTGCTTTTGCGCTGATCTTCTTCGGTGCGGGGCCAATCTCGATCGATCATGCCCGGGGCAGCAAAAGCGCGAGATAAGAAGCTTCTGGATAAAGAAACACCCGCTATGCTGCTGCGGGTGATTGGTTTTCAGCGCCATATCACGAGTGGTTGGCTAATACTTCGCCAGTTCTGCCATTGCCTGATATAAATCTTCCGCTTGTGGCAGAATCTCGTCCTCAAGGATCGGCTGATAAGCGACAAACGTGTCTTTCGCTGCTACGCGCTTCACGGGTGCATCCAGTTCGTCGAACAGATCATCCGCGATGCGGGCCGCGATCTCCGCACCGTAGCCCCAGCTCAGCATGTCCTCGTGGGCGACAATGACGCGGTTCGTCTTCGCTATCGACGTTGCGATCGCGTCCCAATCGTAAGGGTTCAAGGTTCGCAGGTCGATCAGTTCGACACTGACTCCATGCTCCCGCTCAACCCGCTGTGCCGCCTGCAGTGCCCGCGGCACCACCGCGCCATACGTGACTACCGTCAGGTCATGGCCGGGGCGCACGATCTTCGCCTTGCCGAACGGGATCATATAGTCGGGGCCGGGATATGGTGCGCGTCCATATGTCTCACGGTAAAGCCGCTTGTGTTCCAGAAACATCACCGGATCGTCGCAGCGAATAGCCGTGCGAAGCAGTCCATTGGCGTCGAGCGCATTGGACGGAAAAACAACCATCATGCCCGGTGTGTGAGTAAAGATGCTCTCGCCGCATTGTGAGTGATAGATCGAGCCACCGGTAAGATAGCCGCCAATCGCGACTCGCACTACCGCCGGCGACGAGAAGTTGTTGTTCGAACGCCAGCGCATCAGCGGCAGTTCATTGCGAAGCTGTTGCATGGCAGGCCAAATGTAGTCGAAGAACTGAATCTCGACTACGGGTTTTAGTCCGCGGGTCGCCATTCCGACGGCACGCCCGACAATGTTCGCCTCCGCCAGCGGCGAGTTGAACACCCTATGAGAGCCATAATCACCCTGTAGGCCGGCGGTGAGCTTGAAGACACCCCCTTTGCCTTTCACCTGCTGAGTCTTTAGATATTCCTCGCGGCTGCAGTCCGCTACGTCCTCGCCGAACATCACAATGCGAGGATCGCGCTTCATCTCATCCTTCATGCACACGTTGATGAGGTCGGCCATAGTCCGCTCGGGATTCTTTTCCGACGGAGCCGGATGCACAGCTTCAGTCTGAAACGCAGACGACGTCGGATCGAGATCCGGCGAGTAGACGTAGAGCCGGTATGAATCGGGCTCGGGGAGCTTGGCCTCTACGGCACGGTCGCTGGCTTCCTGCACCTCCCCCTCGACATCCTTTTCCACTTCGTCGACGCCTTTCTCGTCCAGAATGCCTTCGCGCACCAGAAACAACTGGAAGCGCGTGATGGGATCGCGCTCAACTTCGATCTTCCGCTCCGACTCAGGGCGATAAAGCTTCTCGTCATCCGAAAGCGAATGCGAGTAAGGACGGATTACGTGGCCGTGCACAAACGCCGGCCCATGACCGGCACGTATGTAGTCAACAGCCTCTTTGAGTGCGGCATAACTCAGCAACGGATCGGTGCCGTCGAACTCGGCAAAATGAAAGTTCGGGAAGCCCCGCACCAGCTTGCTGATATTTCCGCCCGCCGTTCCAACTTCAACGGGTACCGAGATCGCGTATTCGTTGTCCTCGACTACGAACAGGACAGGCAGCTTCAGGTTCGATGCGGAGTTCAAAGCCTCCCAGAATTCGCCTTCACTTGTGGTGCCGTCTCCACACGAGACGTAAACCACTTCGTCGCCCTGAAAGCTCACATCTTTGAACTGTCGATAATCACCAGTGGCTTTCTCGGCGGATCCGGAATGGCGCTTGAAATATCGTCCTGCTTCGGCGCAACCGACGGCTTGCAGGAACTGTGTTCCAGTGGGCGAAGATTGGCTCACGATGTTGAGCTTCTTGTGTCCCCAGTGGGAAGGCATTTGCCGCCCGCCTGAGTTGGGGTCATCCGCTGCGCCGACTGCTTCCAGCAATTGTTCGTACGGGGTCATGCCGAGTGTCAGGCAAAGCGCACGGTCGCGATAGTACGGGTAGAACCAGTCATAGGTCGGTCGCAGCACTAATCCTGCTGCCACCAGCAGCGCCTCATGTCCGGCACCTGAGATCTGGAAGAAAATCTTCTGCTGCCGCTTGAGCAGGATCTCGCGATCGTCGAGCTTGCGCGACAGATACATCAAACGGTAGATATTGATTAGCTGTTCGGAAGTCAGGCCTGCATACCTTTCCGCCTTTAGCGCGGCAGGTTTGGGCGGTGCTTTTGTGGTTGCCATCCGTTACCTCAGGGTGAGATGCGAAGCCCGTAGTTCGGGTCTGATAACTTGCTCTATTGTAAACGCTGAATGTGTCTGTTCTCGACGGGAGTTGTTTGCTTCAGCTACTGTCGTGACCTTTGGTCAAAGCGGGTCGTTATACTGAAGGGATGATCCGCGTTTCCCGTTCCATTCCCATCGAAAAGATCAAGCTAGTCTTATTCGATTTGGATGGAACCTTAGTCGATTCAGAGCGGGACCTGGCTGCCTCCGTCAACGCCATGCTGCTACATTACGGACGCAAGGCGCTGCCGATGGATGTGATCGGGAACTACATTGGCGATGGGGCGCCTATGCTCATTCGACGTGCGCTGGGGGATCCCACCGATCGCGAGTTTCTTCAAGAAGCGCTGAACTACTTTCTGCTGCACTATCGTGAGCACAAACTTGATACAACGCGCGCATATGATGGCATAAAGGGAGCGTTGCAGCAGATCGGCGAAGGCCACGGACATATCCGCAAGCTGGCTGTGCTGACCAATAAGCCGGTGAGGGCGTCGCGCGATATCCTTGCGGGACTGGGGCTCGCCGGAAGCTTTTTCCAGGTATACGGCGGCAACAGTTTCGAAACCAAGAAACCCGATCCTCTGGGAGCGAATACGCTGATGCGCGAGGTCGAAGCGCAACCGAAGGAGGCGGTTATGGTAGGAGACTCGCAGGTCGATATTCTGACGGCACGCAATGCTGGAATCTGGAGCGTCGGGGTGACCTACGGCTTCGCCCCGCGTACGCTGGAGCAAGTCATCCCCGACGTGCTGGTCGACACCCCTGCAGAACTCGCACAAGCTCTGACGGAGAGTACGTGACCGATGGCCCAGGGCAGTAACAAGTCGTCTCCGTTCCGCGACGCCTTTGCCGCGCTCTGGCATGAGCCGGCTTTGCTGGTTGCCGAGTTGACTTGGCGCTGGTGTTTCGGTTTGTCGGCCTGGATTCTGGGTATTATCTCGATTCGACTGTTTCTTGACAGTCTGATTGTCAGCCCGTTAGATCAAGTCCTTTTGCGCACGACGCAGCCGATTCTGCTGGTTGAAGCGCTACGGCACATCTTTCGAGGAAGCCTCTCCCGATTTGTATTAGAGCAGACTGTCTTGTTGCTGGGCTTACTGCTTCTCTGGTCGCTGGCTGCAAGCGTGGGACGCGCTGCGACATTGCGACGCCTGGTCGCGATGTTCAAAGTCGAGCCCGACGAGGATTCAGAATTGATGCAATGGAATCTCGGTCCGATTTTCGTTCTGCAACTGCTGCGTGCGATCTGGTCACTCACAGCATTTGGTACGGCAATCGCCTTGTGGCTTTATGGCGTGGCGATGGCAAGCAGCAGCAATGCGGTGCGAGCGGCCCTTGCCATGTCCTTCGGAGTGTACGGCGCATTTCTGATGGGTGTCATGTTGAATTGGTACTTGGGCCTCGCGCCACTGTTTTGCGTGCGCAACGGCGTGAGCGCAAAAGAGGCTGTGAATGAGGCTATCGACTTTTCTCAAGACCGCGCCGGACGTTTGTCACTGCTGGGCTTTGCTTTTTTGCTGCTGCGCATGGTCTGGGCGGGAATGATGTGGTTGGCGTTCCTCTCACCGCTGGCGTGGTCAGCAAGGATCGGAAGGCCGTGGACGGCGCTGCTAATGGGATTGATTGCTGCGGTCTATTTTGCTGGAGCTGATCTATTGTACCTGGCCCGATTGGCAGCATATGTCGCACTGGCGGAGGAGCGCTCAGACATCTCGCTGCTAAAACCTGCCGCACCACAACCGAATCCAACAAGCTTTAGTTGGCCAGTCGGAGAGGCGCCGCTTCCCTCGCAATAGCCAGCTCAAGAGCTTTTGCGAGATATACTCGGCACCTAACTTCAAACTACTTGATCAGTTCCCAAGGCGCGCACGAATCGCCAAAGTGATCTCTCACTCCGATTCCGCCAGCGATTAGTGGAACGCCGGACAGTTATTGTTCCTCGAGGAAAGCCCGGACCTCTTACGTGTCGGTCGATCTTGACCTTCATTTGACTCGGGTTATTCCGCCGAACTTCATGCGAAACGCCGGGCGTCTTGGCTTGATGTCGACTTCCGGCTGATATTCCTTTGCGTTTTTCAGCAACACATCATAGGCAATGGCTCTCTTTAATCCAAGTTCTTCGAGCGCCCTGACCATCTCGTCATAACTAGGCGCTCTGTCATCCCAGCCGGCAATATTCTCCATAAAGGAAACTCCTTTGCCTATGAGCGTGTTGGCGATGATGACAGTAGGCTTGCCAAAGACGGGCACATTCTTCGCCTTCTGCAGTGCGCTCACAACCTGCTCGATCTCGTGACCGTCAATCTCGATTACCTCCCAGCCAAAATCACGATATCGCTCCGCCAGCGGCTCGCCGTTCATTACATCTTTGATCCAGCCGTCAATCTGCAGACGGTTGTGATCGATGATGCCGACGAGGTTGTCGAGCTCGTAATGCGAAGCCTCCATCGCAGCTTCCCAGATGTTGCCCGCCTGCTGCTCGCCGTCTCCCATGATGCAGAAGACTGTGTGCTCGTCGTGATCAAGCTTGCCAGACAATGCGAGCCCCGCAGCAATGCTGAGTTCCTGGCCGCGCGACCCCCTGGAAACTTCGACACCAGGCAGCTTCAGTCGATGAGAATGGCCCTGAAACGGTGAATAGAGCTTGCGCAGCGTGACTACGTCTTCGATCGGGAAATAGCCAGAGAAGGCCAGCGCCAGGTACAACGCCGGAGCTTTGTGGCCGGCTAACCAGATGATGCGGTCACGGTGCCGCCACTCCGGATTGTTGGGATCGTGGGTCGCGACCTTGAGATATAGCGCCGTAACAATGTCCATCAGCGCGAGCGTGCCGCCGGAATGTCCGGAACCAGCAGCACAAAGGGCGACCAAGTCGTATCCCCGCATCAGACGGGCAGCGTCTTTCAATTCATCCAACGAAAAGTCGCGTACAACAGCCTTCGAAAAGGCGTTTACAAGCGGCATGTTCAGTCCTTGCGAATGAAGAATCAGCAGTTCGCATTCCTGGGTTTCGACTAATTGCCTGCATCTGATTTGCTGATTTTGGGGGCCCCAAAAGGCAAGGCTAAGCGGGCAGAGAACATCGGTCTGTGAGACAGATCACTTGGGGATGTGAGGTGGGGCCGGACCGCGGAGGCCGCCGTCCGTATGGCTCACGCGTTCCTCCCTGTTTGGAACCAAATCCCGATATTTAACCTTTCTTCACAGCGACCGAACTCCACGCAGCATACAATGTTTCCCTAATCGAGGGGACGATGCAGACTGCGGACGCCGTCATCGTGGGCGGCGGAATTGTGGGGGCCAGTGTTGCGTGGCACTTGACCGAGGCCGGTTGTCGGGACGTCCTTATCGTCGAGCGCGAGTCGCATCAGGGCAAAGGGTCGACCGGCAAGAGCATGGGGGGCGTGCGCGCCCAGTTCGCCACCAAGCCCAACATTCAGATGTCGCTGTACTCGATTCCCTTCTATGCTGCCTTTGAGGAGCGGCTGGGACATCCTTCTGGATACTGCGATCAGGGATATCTATTTGTCGCGACCAAGCAGGCGCATCTTGAGTATTTGCAGACCAACCAGGCACTGCAAAAGTCGTTAGGACTAACCCAAGCCCGGATGCTGGCGCGCGATGAGATTGTAAGCATCGTTCCACAATTGCGTGCTGACGATGTGCAGGGTGGAAGCTTTTGTCCTACTGATGGCTTTGTCGATCCCTACAGCGTGATGGTGGGCTTTACCGTCCGCGCGTGCGAACAGGGTGCAATATTGTGGCGCTCGACCGAGGTGTCGGCCATAACCCATAATGGCGGCGGGATCATCGGCGTGGAAACGTCGCGGGGGCCAGTAAGCACGCGGATTGTAGTCGATGCTGCGGGTCCGTGGGCTGCTGAGATTGCGGCGCTAGTGGGAATCGATCTCCCAGTCGAACCGATGCGGCGAATGCTGATCCCGACCGAACCCTTCGACGGTGTTTCGCACAAAGTGCCGATGGTCGTCGACATGACCACCGGCTTTCACTTCCGTCCGGAGGGCCTGGGCTTTCTGCTCGCCTGGAACGATCCTCAGGAGACGATCGGTTTCAATACCAATTTCGACCCTGCGTTCATCGAGAGGGTATTGACCCTGGCGGCCGATCGCGTTCCTTGTTTCGAGAACCTCGCGGTGAATCCGAAACGCGCGTGGGCCGGTTTATACGAGATGTCTCCCGATCATCACGCAATCATTGGGCCAGTCAAGGAAATCCCTGGCTTCTTCTGCGCCAATGGTTTCAGTGGACATGGTGTGATGCATTCGCCGGCGACGGGCAGGATGGTGTCCGATTTGATTGTTCACGGAACGACAGCAGTGATTGACAACGTCGATGTGCTCAGTCCAGCGCGTTTTGCCAAGGGCGAGTTGTTGCATGAGACCGCAGTGCTGTAGTTAAATGCGGCGAGCGATGGCGGCGACAGGTTCGGTGGAGGAAAAAGCAACTCCAGCAGTTTCGTTCAAGAGTGCGGCGCGCGTTCAGGCCAGCTTCGTCACTGCGGCGGAGAAGCGCGTTCTGGCCTGGTTGGCAGCGCGTATGCCAGCTTGGGTGAACCCCGATCTTCTGACCGTGTTGGGTTTCGCGGCACAGATCATGGTTGGCGTCAGCTATGCGTTGTCGCGCTACCGTTCGCAATGGCTGCTGTGGGCCGTGTTGTTTCTTGCAGTTAACTGGTTCGGCGACAGCCTGGACGGAACGCTGGCGCGATTTCGCAATCGCCAGCGTCCGCGCTACGGATTTTATGTGGACCATGTGATCGATGCAATCGGATCGGCTGCTCTGATGATTGGACTTGCGCTCTCCGGATACATGTCGCCGATTGTCGCCATGGGCCTACTCGTGGCATTCTTATTGTTGGCCGTTGAGACGTATTTGGCTACGTATACGGTTGGCAAGTTCCATCTGTCGTTCTTTAATCTCGGACCGACCGAAATTCGCATCGTCCTTGCCATTGGTAATATTGCTGTCTATGTGCGCGGGCCGTGGTCGCACATCGCCGGCTACAAGTTCTTGTTGTTCGATGTAGGGGCATTCGTTGCGACCATTGGAATGGTGATCATGTTTCTTTTCGCAGCCGTCAAGCACACCGTACAGCTCTATCGGGAGGAGCGACTCCCGTGACCATCCGCAATTCAACGCAGAAATGGACACGGCTGATTCGCCGCCTGCTGAAGTTCCACATGGTGGGCGCCGTTGGTATTGGCGTTCAGCTTTGCTTTCTGTTCCTTTTCAAGACGGTGTTGCACCTGAACTATCTTCTCGCCACCGGCCTGGCAGTAGAGTGTGCGGTCCTGCACAATTTCCTGTGGCACGAACATTTCACCTGGGCCGACCGGCGCGGGGGCCGCTCGGGAATGTTGCGCCGTCTTCTCCGCTTCAACTTCAGCACCGGACTGATCTCGATTGTCGGAAACCTGCTTCTGATGCGTCTTCTGGTAGGCTCGCTGCATCTGCAATACATGCTCGCCAATATCCTGACCATCGGCAGCTGCTCGCTGGCAAACTTCTGGGCCAGCGACAGGGTCGTCTTTCAGCCCGAAATCAGTGGTGACTAGCGTTGGTGGCCGTAACGAAAGGGGCAATCCGCCCGGCGACACCGTTCGACATTCCTGAAATTGTTGATCTCATCAACCGGGCATTTGCGCTAACTCGCGCTTTTCGAAAGGGTGAACGTACCAACGCCGCCCAAGTGCGAGAAATGATGGACACCGGCGTTTTCCTGCTGCTTAACGGTGAGAGCGGCATCGTTGCGTGCGTCTATCTGCGATTGACAGGATCGCGAGCTTATCTCGGAACCCTTTCGGTCGATCCTGCGCAACAGCGGCGCGGATCGGAACGCGAATGATGCGCTACGCCGAAGAATACTGCCGCACGCTAGGGTGCAAAACGATTGATATACGAATCGTAAACGTACGAACTGAGTTGCCGGAGATCTATCACAAGTTCGGCTTTGTCGAGACCGGAACTCAGTCGGCGGAAGCAATCAAAGACGCGACGATGCCGATCCATTTCATCACCATGTCAAAGAAGCTGTAGTCACGCGTGTGTTTCATCGGGTGTTGCAAGTCGGCGCTACGCTGCTGACACGCAGTCCAAGCGTGGGATTCATGAAAATGCCATATACCAAACTAAAGCACACCGATCTGGAAGTATCGCGCTGCTGTTTCGGAACAATGACGTTCGGCAAGCCTCTGGATCAGGCAGGATCAACGCAGCTCGTAAATCGGTGTATCGAGGCTGGTATCAATTTTTTTGATACCGCCAACGTTTATCAGCTTGGGATCGCAGAAACGATGCTGGGGCACGCGATTAAAGGCAAACGGGACCATCTCGTAATCGCCAGCAAAGTATTCTTTAAAGTCGGCGAAGAATCCGGTCAGCAGGGGCTTTCGCGCAAAGCCATTCTGCGCAACGTCGACGAGAGCCTGCAGCGTTTGGGCACTGACCATCTTGACATCTACTACTTCCACGCGCCCGATCACGTGGTGCCGATCGAGGAGTCAATGGAAACGATGGAATCGCTGGTGAAGCAAGGCAAAGTGCGCTATCCGGCGGCGTCGAATTATGCTGGTTGGGAAGTGGTACAGATGCTGTGCCTTGCGAAGGAGAACGGCTGGCATGCGCCTTACATCTCGCAACCGATGTATAACCTGTTGGCGCGCGGCATTGAGCAAGAGTATTTGCCCATGTGCAAGCAGTTCGGCATCTCAACGGTGGTGTACAACCCACTCGCCGGAGGGCTGTTGACCGGCAAGCATCAGCAGGAGAAGTTCACGCCGGGAACGCGTTTCGACAACAACAAGCTCTATCAGGATCGCTATTGGCACGATCAATATTTCCAGGCCGTAGAGCAGCTACGCAGGATCGCAAAGTCGGCGGGACGCTCGCTGGTAAGCCTGGCATTGAATTGGTTACTGCACCATACAGCCAGCGATTGCATCATCCTGGGCGCATCGCGGCTGGAGCAACTCAACGAGAACCTGGCGGCGATCGACGATGGGTCCTTGACCGATGACGTGCTCAAGGCCTGTGATGAGGTCTGGCAGAATCTGCGCGGCCCGCTGCCGGTATACAACCGCTAAAACCACTACCAGCGTCGGCGAATGCCGTAGGCGTCAAACAGCCGTTCATTGCTGACCAGCGGCAGGTTCTCCGCCTGGGCGATCAGCATGCGATCAAAAGGATCGCGATGCTCGCCCGGCAATGCTCCAACCCGCTCGGCGTGTCCCAGGGAAATCGGCAGCGGGCGGAAGCCCAGCTGCTCGATGATCGCGTTGATGTTTCCCGCCAGTGCACCAGCTGCAGGCAGTTTTCCCACCCTGTATTTGGTTGCGATTTCCCACGCGGATGCTGCCGAAACAAATACCTCGTTTTCGAACGATGACAAAATGCCGTGAGCTGTGCGAGACAATTTCTTGTCGCCGCCCACAGCCCACAGCAGAACATGTGTATCGATAAGGACGCGCATCAGCGATCCCATGCGTCGAGTTCTTGCTTGGGTAAAGGCTCGAAGAACTTGCGACTCACCTTTACCTTGCCCTGCAAGACGTTCAAACGACGCTTGTGGGGGGTGGCCGAAATTGGAACCACCTTGGCTACAACTTTCTTCCCGCGCGCAAGCAGGACCTCCTCGCCGCGTTCTGCTTGCTCAAGGAGTTTGGAGAGATTGGTCTTTGCCTGATGAATCGTCGCGATCGTCATAGAGTCAGTAGGCTATTAGCTAACCCAGGTATAGCTAAGTTCAATCGCTGATGCAAAATGCCATATCTTCAAGAAACACGCTGGAGCCACAAAGAGAATCGGGTGCGAGCCCGGGAATCGTTCTATTGCTCGGGCAACACCGGCAGATCCAGCTTATTCACAGCGCTGCGATCATCGCGCAGCTTCACATACAATTCCTGGCCGCTCGGATGCGGCACGGCCAGAGCTGATCCCGCGAAACCGTCGGGGACTGGCGTGCTCTGCTGGAACTGCGGATCGGTAGCAACGGAATCCAGGAGGTACAAACTCGATCCACTCAGCGTGCATTGCTTGTCCGGTGATTCGGGGCAGCGTAGCTCCTGAAGCTTCGGTAATCTCACCAAGGTCACCAGTGGTTGCCAATCCCCCTTCTCTCCATCGGCGGCAATTGGCCGGAAGTGCAGGGGTCCGAATGCCGACTCTCCAAGGCTTTTTACCGGATCAATGACGGCCATCACTGTCTGTGCATCCTGCATCATCAGTGTCCCATCCCCCACACTGAGCATGGTGTGTATTGAGTCGTCGGCAGTGGCAACTTCGATCATCTCATCGCGCGGAAAAGATGCCGGAACCTGGCTTCTGAGCGAAAACGACAGCTCGGCGTTCTGCGGCAACTCATCCGCGTCCTCTAGATGAATAGGAGAAGGCTTTGTCGCTGCATCTGACTGGATCGTCTTGCTGATCAGAACCACCTTCGGCCGCGGCGGCTGCACAGCAGTTGCCAGCTCCAAGATCCTGCCGTCATTCAAGGTGACCTGTGATGTGAGCTTCGTATCGGTGAGCAGTCCGCTGAGGGCCGAGGAATCTGGCGCGTTCATCTGCAGCTCGTCCTGGTTATCGGCGCGAGTCAATTTGCCGGGGCTGAAGTGAACTCCTTCGATCTCCAGGCTGGCAACTTCATCCAGACGCGTTCCCTTCAAGACACCCGAATGATCGCCGGCGGAGATGGTAAAGCTATCTAGATGACCCGCTTCCGCGTAGCTGTGCAGTGCAACGTCATCGGGCATTGCCAAGCCGAACTGTTTCACCTGCATGGTTAAGGGGCCAGGCTTCGCGTCTTTGAGCGAGACGTCCACTTGCAGCTCGCTGGGCTTCGTCACCTTGTAAGTCGCCTTTAGCTTTGTGCCCTGAGGGTCCAGGACGGTAACCTTGTCGACACACACCGCTGAGTCGGAGGTGAAGTGCAAGGTGTCGTCGCGGCCGACGACGAGCGCGCTCTGATCGGCGGACACCAGCGTCCAGCTTCCAGGCCGCGAGGTTCGCAACGAAAATCGCGGGCCTTCGAACGATTCGAACCCCCATTGTCCGCGCACCGTACCGCTGACCTGCGGACCGAATTTCGCAAAGTCCGCTAAGGTCGGAATCCGTGGAGACGGAGAATCTATATCGGTCGATCTTCGGGGCGTGGTATCGATGACGAATCCTCCGCGCGCCGCATCAGCTCTGATGGGAATATCCATCCATGTCCCAGCCTCGGCCCAAACGCGGAGAAGCAAGTCGTGCGCCAAGGCTGTAGAGAAAACCAGCGGTGCGCCGTCCGCGGGAAGTACCAATGAAGAATTCTGCAGGCAATACTCGCCCTTCGAATCCACGGCGCGCAGCGGCGGCAACTTCACGGTTTCGACCGCCGGCAGCGCGACCACGAGCACCGACTTCGGTTTCTCAAACGACGGCGGGGCATTCAGTTGCAGGTTCAGCTGGTCATTCTTGGGCAAGGCGAGCGCGGGTATGTACTGGTACTCAGGATTGCGGAAGCTGCTCATCAACTTCACGACATCCAGCACCGCTCCTACATACGGGCTGTAATAGCCGGCCCCCGCCCAGGGAGTGGTGCTCATTTGGCCGGCGATGTCAGCCGTCGGACCGTTCGCCAGTTCCGCCGCCATCGACTGGCTGTGAGCATCGTCAAGGACCAACTGATCGCCATGTTGCGTCAGGCACGCTGCTTGCTCGTCGATTGGCTTCTTGAAACAGTCGTCGTCCAGCCTGATATTCAAACTGCGAGCCAACAGCGTCGTTTCGTCTTTCAGCTGATCGGGATCGCTCTCAGAAACATTCCTCACTGCGTTCAAGTAGGCGTCCAGACGCGAGCGATCCAGCGCGGCCCGATTTAGATCCTGCGAGGCCCGCACAAAGGCTCCAGGCTTGCCACGCACATTCGAACGCAGGGTGCTGAAGTCGCCACCGCTTTCCGGGGCAAGGAAAATGAGCACCTGCTGAGCACCTTTCGGTACCGTGACCATCGCACCTTCGTCGCGTACCCGCTTGTTCCACGCCTCGATTTTGGTGAACCAGTTTTCTGGGGGTGGATTGGTCGTGCCACGCAGGAACGAAACGATCAGCAGATAGTGTGCACTCTGGGTATCGGGAAAGGCCGGATGCACCCACAGCTGATCACCCTCCTGCAGATTCGGCACTTGGGCAATAGGCAACTCCTTACCACCGCGGGTTACGCGGACCTCTACGCGCGGACCGGGCAGGTCGAAGGCAGCGGCATCTGCATAGACCCGGGTGGGTAACAACAAAGAAAATAGCAAGCCAAGACGCACAACGATGCAGCGAAAAACCATGTCACTATCTTAGAAGCAGAAACTGGCTCGCTGGTTTATGAAGAAATATCGCTATAAGAAGAGTTCCCCATATTTCACGATCACCTGAAACATGCATGCTCGTAGCCGATTTATGCTCTGGTTATGAACACAAAATACCCGTTAGCTTCGACGGCGGCCTTAATCGCTGATCCGGCACGTGCGACGATACTGACCGCACTCTTGGAAGGAAATGCCATGCCGGCGGGGGAGTTGGCGCGCGTCGCTGGTGTCTCGGCACAATCGGCCAGCATGCACCTGGCGCAACTAGTTGCGGGCGGATTCCTGATTGCAACCCGGCGCGGACGTCACCGCTACTACCGTATGAGCAAGCCGGAAGTGGCCCACGCGGTCGAGGCCCTCGGCGCCATTTCGACGGTTGAGAGATATAAGCCGAGCGGCGCCGACCAGGCGCTCTGCTACGCGCGCACCTGCTACGACCACCTAGCCGGCGAATTGGCGATTCAACTGAGGGCGGCGTTCGAACAAAATGGCTTGCTGATATCGCGCGGCGAGAGGGATTACGAGCTCACCGGTCGAGGCGAGGACTTTCT
>JASHXK010000131.1 GCA_030043575.1 Terriglobales bacterium | reverse complement strand
TGCAGCTCCTGTGCCGCGTTCGTTGCCTGGCTGTCGATATAGACGTGGGCGCCGAGTTTTTTGGCGAGCGCCGCGTTTTCGGGGCCGCGACCGACAGCGGCGACCTTGTAGCCGAACTTGTTCGCAAACTGAACTCCGAGATGACCGAGTCCGCCAATACCCTGCACCGCGACAAGATCTCCGGGAAACGCGCCGCTGTGCCGGAGCGCGTTGTAGGTGGTGATTCCGGCGCAGAGCAGTGGAGCGGCGTCGGCGTCCTTTAAGCTATCGGGCACTGCGGCCAGCGCTTCAATCGGAGCAATCATGTACTCCTGATATCCGCCGTCGTAGCTGATGCCGGCAACTTGCACATTCTGGCAATTGGCAAAGTCGCCGCGCCGGCATTGGACGCAGGTATTGTCCTGGCCGCCGTGCCAGCCGACACCAACGCGCTGTCCTTTTTTCCAGGTCGCAACGCCCGCACCTACTTCGTCGATGAGGCCGACCACTTCATGTCCGGGGATGCGCGGATACTGAATGCCCGGCCAGGCGCCTTCTTTGGTGAGCATGTCACTGTGACAAACGCCGCAAGCTTTGACTTTGATCCGCACCTGACCTGGGCCAGGGTTGGGAACCTCGCGCTCGATGACGCTGAAATCCGCTCCCGGTTTCGCGATCTGCGCTACCTTCATCGTTGCTACTGAAACTGCAGTTGCCATAAGGCCTCCTAAGCATCTCTGAGTTATTAAGTACTGGCCTGTTTGTTAAGCGATCGCCCGCAGCCTGCCGTTGGCGTCCAGCGCGGCTGAGGCAGATCGCCGCGCAGGCGCACCGCGGCGAAACAAGAGCTTAAGATGAATCAGATCCGCTTGCGGACTCGTCGAAAATTGGTGAAATTAAAAGGAGCCCGCTGAACGCGGGCTCCCGATCACCTCGATCTTTCCAGGCTGCTTCGTCTAATACGGCGTTCGCAGGAAGCCGTGCGACGCGTTGTTGGCATCGATGTAGCTCCCGCCGTCCACTCCCTCATCGTTGAGGCAATCCGGAGAGGTCCCTTGACCTGCACCCGTACCCGCGCCGGGAACGTCGAACGTGGTGATTGACCCATTCCAATTGCGAATGAATCCGTGCAGCACGTTGTTCGAGTCAATGTAGGGGCCGGAGACCACATTCAGCGCGTTGAAGACCTCAGGCAGAGTACCTTGTTGGGCTCCAGTGCCTGCGCCGGGAGCATCGAACTCCGTGATCGTGCCATCCGGAGAGCGGGCGAAGCCGTGGAACACGCCGTTCGAGTCGATCCACAGTCCCGGAACGAAGAAATTCGCGCCGATGCCGTCGGTGTCAGTACCCTGACCCGGACCGGTGCCTGCGCCGGGAGCCTCCCAAACAACGAAGGTGCCGTCCGGGTTGCGGAAGTAACCGTGCAGCACGTTGTTGTCATCAATGATGGCTCCTGCGACCGCTCCCTCGGGATTCAGGCCGATGCCCGCCGAAGTGCCGGTGCCCTGGCCCGCACCCGTGCCCGCACCAGGACCCTCATAGGTGAAGAACGACCCATCCGGGTAGCGCAGAAATACGTGGGCGACATTCGAAGAGTCCCAATAATATCCGGCAATCTCGCCTGATGGGTTGATGTTGAAGGAAAGCGTTCCCTGCCCGGCACCCGTACCCGCACCTGGGGCGTCGAAGGTCGTGATGTGGCCATTCGTCGCGCGGATGAAACCGTGAATGACATTGCTCGCGTCAATGTAATATCCGGTGATCGTGGTTTCCGGATTGATGCTGTACGGAAACGTGCCCTGACCCGCGCCGGTGCCTGCAACCGACACATCGAACGTGGTGTACGTTCCTTCCCAGGTCCGCAGGAATCCGTGCGCCACGTTGGTTGAATCGATGTAATAGCCGAAGGTCAAACCCACGTCGGTGATGTTCTGCGGAAAGGTTCCCTGCCCTGCGCCCGTGCCTGCGCCCGGCACGTTAAAGGTGATGTACCTCTGCGCGCTCGCGAAACTCGCCGCCAGAAGCACCACGCCCAATGTCATCCAAACTTGCTTTCGGTTCATGGACATCCTCTCGTGTGAAATCGAAGTTGAATCGGGTTGGGTTACAGTCGGTTTGCGACAAATTGATCCCACCGTGTGAGCGTAAGTTGTGCAGTCAGCCTGCCAGCGAGGGAAGAAGGTGTATTGATTTCGAAGAGAATGACCAACGAACAGGAATAGAGTTCGAGGTTACGGCGCCGAGAAACAGAGTTACATGCTTTGAGTTCGGGGTGAGCGAGTGGGTGTGCCGATTACGAAAACAGCTGCAGGCTTGTCTATGAGAAACGCGAATTAGAGTCCGTAGTCGATACCGAAAATCATACGAACCTGTCGTTGCCGTTTTCGATAAGCCGCAACCAAAATCCTTGGCAGAACGTCAGATGAAGATGAAGCCTTTGGTCTGGCCAAAGATCGCGCTGCCATGGTTGATGTTGATCTCCGTTGTGCACCTGACGGCGCAATCGGCAGCCCCGTCGCACGCCAAGATTCAGTTGATCGCCGAGCAGACCACGGCCACGGCGGGCAAGCCGTTGTGGATCGGGCTGCTATTCCAGCTGGATCCAGGCTGGCATGTTTATTGGCAAAATCCCGGAGACTCGGGCGAACCGCCGAAGGTTCAATGGCAACTTCCGCAAGGATTCACCGCGGGCTCGATTCTCTGGCCGCAACCCATTCGGCTGGGAACGGGGACCGTGGTGGATTATGGCTATGAGAGTCAGGTGCTGCTGATGGCTCCGCTCACCGGGTCTACGGGACGTGCGACTTTGCCCTCCAACATCGCGGCCGATGTGAAATACATCGTGTGCCGCGAAATGTGCATACCGGGCAGAACTCACCTTACGCTGACGCCGCCCCCAAACGGCGATTGGAGCCGATGGCGCGCGCTCTTCGACCAGACGAGGCAGCTGCTGCCCAAGCCTATGCCGCCTGGCTGGAAGGTGTCCGCGGAATCGGACAAAAGCAGTTTTGTGCTGTCGGTGCGGGGCACGTCGCAAATCCGAAGCGCAAGTTTCTTCCCGCTGGAACCCGATCAGATCGATAATTCCAGCCGACAGGCTTTTGCATCCAATCGGGCGGGATTTCAACTGACTCTTAAGAAGTCCGACCAGCTAGTCAAGCCGATTTCCAGCTTGCAAGGCTTAATCGTGGTAGCCCCGGACCGCGCCTATGAAATTGCGGCGCCGGTGATTTCACGATAAGGCAAAATCACAGAAGGCAGGACAGCCATGACAAAACGATTTCTGATACCCGCTACCGTCGCACTCACGATTCTGTTCCAGCTCTCGCCCGCCTGGGCAGCGAAGGTGGGCGACACCGCGCCCGAATTCACCGCAACCGACACCAATGGCAACCTCCACAAGCTCTCCGACTACAAGGGGAAATTCGTCGTGCTGGAGTGGTCAAACCGCGGTTGCCCTTATACCCAGAAGCATTACAACAGCGGCAACATGCAACAACTGCAGCGGCAATGGACTGAGCGCGGCGTGATCTGGCTGACAGTGATCTCGTCGGCGCCGGGCAAGCAGGGTTACATTACCGGTACGGACGAGAACGCCTATGTGAAACAGGTGAATGCTGCGCCCACGGCTGTGCTGTTGGATCCCACCGGCGCGCTGGGTCACCTCTACGATGCCAAGACGACGCCCGACATCTTCATCATCAATCCGCAGGGCACGCTGATTTACAGCGGGGCGATCGATGACACGCCGACGACCGACGTGGCCGATATCGGCAAGGCGAAGAACTACGTTGCGGCGGCGCTGGATGAAGCGACTGCGGGCAAGCAGGTTACCGTCTCAACATCGCGTCCTTACGGCTGCTCGGTCAAATACGCCGATTAGAGCGGACTATTCGCGAGCATCCGACGTTTTGAAAGGACGCGGCTTCAGCCCGTTTTGAAAGGACGCGGCTTCAGCCGTGCCGCAGCGTGCGCTATTTGGCGGTGGCTTTAGCCACTGAGGGACTGCGCTTCTACGGCTGCACAAGGCGAGTTCCCCCGGAGGCTAAAGCCGGGTGCCGAATGACGGGTTACGGCACGGCTCAAGCCGTGCCCCTTCAAAAGGCCATGAATAATTCAGGCTAGAAAATAATCCCAATACGGTGCAGCGCGGACGAGCATTGTTTGAGCAGCGCACTGTTTGCGAATGAAGGACCGGCGCCTTAGGCCGGCGCAACTTAACACCGGAAAACGGTGTTTACTTTAGAGGCAGTTCTGTAGCCGGAAAAGGTTGTGCCTGGGATGAATTCGAAACAAGATAGGAAGCTGTTTCTTTCCGCAATACTCATTTTCTTCGGGCTGACGGTATCAGCCGCTGCACAATATGGGCCGCCTCCGCCCCGCGGCGGCGCGCCGCAGCGCCCGGCTGTCTTGCAGTATATGTCGGGCGAGGTGTCGTTTGCGCCCAGTGCGACCAACGAGTGGAAGGCGGCGCAAATGAACCAGCCCTTCAAGCCATCGACCTATGTGTGGACGGCGGCAAACTCGCGAGCCGAAATCAACCTGGGCGATGGCTTCTTGCGCATGAATTCGGAAGCGAGCTTGACCCTGGTTGCCCTTAATCCCAACACCGTGCAGGTCAGCGTGAATCAGGGCGAAGTCAGCTTGACGGTCTTTCGCCTCTTTCCCGGAGAGATTTACGAGATCGATACTCCGAACGCCACATTGACCGTGAACAAAACCGGTGCTTACCGCGTCGAGGTCAGGCCATCGGAGGAAAAAACGTTGGTGACCACACGCAAAGGCTCTCTGGTGGCGACCGGTAGTGGCCCGTCGGTTAAGGTAGATTCCGGACAGCAGATAACGTTCCTGGGCGGGAAGTCATTGCAGCATACGGCGGAGAAAGCGCCACCTCCGGATGGCTTCGAGGAGTGGGCCTACGTGCGCGATAAGCGATTGGGAGCCAACCGGCCGCCGTTCGTCGTTGGATTTGGCTACGGACCATATCCCTATGGGCCAGTAGCAGTCCCCGGCCCGCCGCCGCCTCCACCCTACTAAGAATCCTGGCAGATTGATTTGTGTCAGGACACGGCTTCAGCGGCTGCTGAAGAAGTCGATTTTGACGAGCCTTGAAGGGGCGCAGCTTGAGCTGCGCCATTCGCAACGCCTTTTTTTGGTCATCCCGAGGAGGACTTTAGTCCGACGAGGGACCTGCTTTTTGAGTTTTTCCGCAGCCTGTTCAGTCGTGCCGTGATACAGAGCTGTCCAATGTCGCGCCGAAGGCCAGCTATGGCATAGCCGCAGCAGCCTTCACCTGGTTCATTTCCTGCGCCGAGAGGTTGCTGTACCGGCCTGAGTCGAGTTGCCGCTGCCGTGCTTCCGGCGGCATGGCGCGCAGAGCGCGGACGACATTCTGCACCTCAGGACGCATCGACGCTAGCTGGGCTGAGTTCGCGGCGGGACGGTAGCTCACCGCCGTCGAAGCCGTTCCGTTTGCGACCGGATGCCGGTACACCGCCTCATGCAGCGTCATGCTGTTTGTGGAAGCTGCCGGCGGGCGAGGCGGAGCGCTGCTCTGATAGCTACTGCCGGGTGCATTGTTCTGATAGCTGCCGCTAGCCTGCGTCGGAGGAGCGGGATCGGAATAGCCCGAGGGATCGCCGCTGGGAGCGTAGGAGCTCGGAGCGTAGTAGCCCGGAGCATAGTAAGAGTACGGGTAGTAGGGGTAATAGTACGGATAGGAGTAGGCGTACGGATACCCGTAATACCCATAATAGGGCCAGCCGAAGTTGAAGCTAATGCCCCAGCCCCACGGCCATCCCCAGCCCCAGCCGCCCCAACCGCCGCGCCAGCCCCAGCCGTAGCCGTAACCGCCACGCCAACCGTAGCCATAGCCGCCACGCCAGCCGTAACCGTAACCCCCGCGGTAGCCGTAACCATAGCCGCCGCGATAACCACCATAGCCGTAGCCGCCACGGTAGCCACCGTAACCGCCACGTACGGCGTAACCGCCGCCATGGAATCCGCCTCCACCGTGGAAGCCGCCTCCGCCGCCGTGGAATCCTCCGCCGCCTCCGCCACCGTGAGCAGCGGCAAACGCCAGTTCACCGGACAATCCAAACACAACCAACATCAGGCTGAGGAAGAGAACCCGCAAAACTCCAAGCCGATTCATGTTGTCCCTCCACAGTTCATGTGACGGCGCCAACGGCCCTTGGTTATTGTAAACCCGAATTTCCTCTCTTTGATTCTTGAAATTGGAGGGTTCTGTCCGCCGTCAAACTGGAACCGGGAACAGGCTCTTACCCGTCAATCGTAAGGTTGCCGTGAAGCTCCTGCTCGGATGGCGCCGGCGGCCGGATTATCATGCCGTAGCCACGCGAATTCGCTGTCTAGAGTGCCTCGGTCATGACTCGATATCTGTTTGTGTACGGAACGCTGGCCCCGGATCGTGCCCCGGCCGGGATCGCGCGCGCCGTCAGCAAACTGCGTCCGGTGGGTGATGCCTGGACCCGCGGCCGTCTATATGACTTCGGGGATTATCCCGGCGCAATCTTCAGCGGCCAGACTTCGTCGAGGGTTGTCGGACAGGTCTGGGAACTGGTTGGAGGGATGAACCTCTTGCGAACTCTCGACGCCTATGAGGAATTCGACGAGCGTCACCCTGAAAACAGCCTCTTCGTGCGCAAGAAGCGCCTTATCCGCCTCGACGACGGTCGCCAATTACTGGCGTGGGTCTACGAATACAATCGTGATCCCTCCAACGGCGCGCTCATCCCGCATGGGGATTATCGACGGCATGTGCGGTAAGCCGTCGGTGCCGTAATCCTAAACATCACCACCTCCCGCAGCACTGGACTTTCCCGATACGCTGCGTAGAATGCTGCTTTCCGGCTGCTGGCGGCTTGTAGCTGAAAAATGGATCTATCCAGGGAGGTCCCATGATTGTCGGTGTTCCCCGCGAGATTTACCCGGGGGAGCGGCGTGTGGCGCTGGTGCCGGCGGTGATTCCCACTCTCACCAAGGCCGGCCTGCAAGTTGTCATTGAGGCGGGGGCAGGCGCGGGTGCCGGCTATCCCGACGCGCTATACGCGGACAAAGGCGCTCAGGTTCTGCCCGCGCGCAGCGACGTCTTCGCGACCGCCGACATTATTCTTCAGGTTCTCGGCTACGGCGCCAACGACCGCACGGGACAGGCTGACTTGCCGCTATTCCGCCGCGGTCAGTCTCTCATCGCCTTTCTGCGGCCGCTGGGCGATGCCCGCACCCTTCAGGAGCTTGCCGCGACCGGCATTACCTCGTTCGCGGTCGAGATGATTCCTCGTATCACGCGCGCGCAAAGCATGGATGCGCTCTCCTCGATGGCGAACATCGCCGGCTACAAAGCCGTGCTGGTCGCTGCCGACAAGCTGCCGCGCATCTTTCCCATGATGACCACCGCCGCCGGCACCATCACGCCTTCGCGGGTGCTGATCATCGGAGCGGGAGTCGCCGGTCTGCAGGCCATTGCCACAGCGCGCCGTCTGGGAGCCGTGGTCTCAGCCTACGATCTGCGGCCCGTCGTCAAAGAACAGGTGCAGAGCCTGGGCGCGCGATTTGTTGAGCTGGCGATCGAAGCCGCCGATGCGCAGGACGCCGGCGGCTACGCCAAGGCGCAGGACGAAGCGTTCTACCAGCGCCAGCGGGAGTTGCTGGGCAAGGTGGTCGCGGAGAGCGATGTGGTGATTACCACCGCCGTCGTTCCCGGCAAGAAGTCGCCGGTCCTGGTGACGAAAGAGATGGTCGCCGGCATGACGCCGGGATCGGTGATCGTGGACCTTGCCGCCGAGCGTGGCGGCAACTGCGAGCTGACGCGAACCGACGAGACCGTGGTCGCGCATGGCGTCACCATCATCGGCAACATCAATCTCGCCGGCACCGTGCCCTATCACGCCAGCCAGGTGTATGCCAGGAATCTCGCCAACCTGCTCGCTCACCTGGTCAAGGATGGCAAGCTGCAGCTCAACATGGATGACGAGATCACGCGCAGCAGTGTGGTCACGCAGGACGGCGAGATTACCAATCCGCGCGTGCGGGAGTTCTACAATCTGCCCGCGCTGGCGCCGGCACATTGATGGCTAATCTTCGGCGGCCCGAGGCGCGCCGACAAATGCAGAGGAAGCAAAATGCCACCAGATTTCATTTCTAATCTCTACGTTTTCATCCTCGCCGGGTTTGTGGGGTTTGGAGTGATCCGAGCCGTTTCCCCGCTGCTCCACACCCCCCTGATGTCGCTAACCAACGCTCTCGACGCGATTGTGGTGGTTGCCGCCATCATCATCGCCGGCCGGCAAGAGACGCAACTCACCACCGTGCTGGGTGCGATCGCGGTCGCAGCGTCGTTCAGCAACATGGTGGGCGGATTCCTGATCACCGCCCGCATGGTGCGCATGTTCAAGTCGCGCGGGTCGAAGCAATCATGAGCCAGCTCGCGTTGGTGCAGTACCTCGATTTCGCCTACATCGTCGCGGTCGTTCTCTTCATTCTTTCTCTCAAGTTCCTGAGTTCGCCGACCAGCGCGCGCTGGGGCGTTCTGGCGGGAGAGATCGGCGCCGCGATAGC